>NZ_JARWBG010000021.1:0-109793 GCF_029846775.1 Streptomyces chengmaiensis | reverse complement strand
CTCCTCATGCACCGACCGCACAATGTCCGGCCGCGTCACATTCAAGATCTCATTACAGCCCTCAAGCCCCTGGAAATCCTCCAGCGACGGATCCTGCGCCTGCAACATCGTGCCCATCGCACCATCAGCCACCACCACACGCGAAGCCAACGCCTCGCGCAGCGCCGCGATCCGTCCCGCGTTCATGTCGTCACCGCCATGAACGGGGCCAGTTCGTCGGCCGCCTGGTCACCGTAGGCGCCGCGCACACGGGTCAGCAGATCGCCGCCGCGCACTTCGTCGGGCTGGGTGCCCGTGGTCTCCAGGACCGTGGTGGCCAGCGCGCTGCCCAGTTGGGCGGCCCGTTCCAGGCCGAGTTCCCAGGCGGTGGCGGCGAGGAAGCCCGCCCGGAAGGCGTCCCCGGCGCCCGTCGGCTCGATCGTGCCGTGCGGGGGTACCGCGGGGACGTCTACGGTGTGCAGTCCGGCGCGCTCCACTCGTACGCCGTCCGCGCCCCGCGTGGTGACCCAGGCGCCGACCCGGCCGAGGATCTGCTGTTCCGTCCAGCCGGTCCGCTCCTGGATGAGGACGCTCTCGTACTCGTTGGTGAAGAGGTACGCGGGGTGGTCGAGCAGTGCGCGCACCTCCTCGCGGCCCATCCGGGCGAGCTGCTGAGAGGGGTCGGCCCCAAACGGCACACCGAGGGCCGTGCATTCGCGGGTGTGGTTGAGCATGGCTTCCGGGTCGTTCGGGGAGATCACCACCAGGTCGAGGCCGCCGGCCCGCTCATGCACGGGCCGGAGCTCGATGTGTCGTGCTTCGCTCATGGCCCCGGTGTAGAAGGAGCCGATCTGGTTGTGGTCGGCATCGGAGGTGCAGACGAACCGCGCTGTGTGCAGCGATTCGCTGACGCGGACCGAGTCCGTGTCGACGCCGTTCTCCTTGAGCCAGACCTGGTAGTCCGCGAAGTCCGTGCCCACCGCTCCGACCAGATACGGGCCAAGACCCAGCCGTCCGAGTCCGAAGGCGATGTTCGCTGCGACGCCGCCGCGCCGGATCTCCAGTTCCTCGACGAGGAAGGAGAGCGAGACCTTGTCGAGGCTGCCCTCGATGAACTGCTCGGCGAACCGGCCGGGGAAGACCATGAGGTGGTCCGTAGCAATCGAACCAGTTACGGCTATGCGCACGGTCACTGCTCCTTGGTTCCGTGGTTCTGCGGTGGTCGGTACATGGGCGGGCGCCGCGGTCAGACGGTCGTCGCCGCCTGGCGCAGCTTCTCCGCCCGGTCGGTGGACTCCCAGGTGAAGTCGGGCAGCTCACGGCCGAAGTGGCCGTAGGCGGCCGTCTGCGCGTAGATGGGCCGCAGCAGCTCCAGGTCGCGGATGATGGCGGCCGGACGCAGGTCGAAGACCTGGGAG
Source organism: Streptomyces chengmaiensis (assembly GCF_029846775.1). NCBI lineage: Bacteria > Bacillati > Actinomycetota > Actinomycetes > Kitasatosporales > Streptomycetaceae > Streptomyces > Streptomyces chengmaiensis. The sequence goes on along the minus strand of NZ_JARWBG010000021.1, from coordinate 108,396 downwards.
ATGGCGGCCTGGATGTGTGTGACGGGCACGGTCTCGGTGCCGAAGGTCTCGACGAACAGGCCGACGGGCTCGGCCTTGCCGATCGCATACGCCACCTGGACCTCGCAGCGGGCCGCGAGCCCGGCCGCGACGACGTTCTTGGCGACCCAGCGCATCGCGTACGCCGCGGAACGGTCCACCTTGGACGGGTCCTTGCCGGAGAACGCGCCACCGCCGTGCCGCGCCATCCCGCCGTACGTGTCAATGATGATCTTCCGGCCGGTCAGACCCGCGTCGCCCATCGGACCGCCGATCTCGAACCGGCCCGTCGGGTTCACCAGCAGCCGGTAGCCTTCGGTGCGCAGCTTCACCCCGTCCTCGGCGAGCCGGTGCAGCACGGGCTGCACGACGCAGTCGCGGATGTCGGGGATGAGCAGCGAGTCCAGGTCGATGCCGGGAGCGTGCTGCGAGGAGACGACGACCGTGTCGAGTTCGACGGCGCGGTCCCCGTCGTAGGCGATGGTGACCTGGGTCTTGCCGTCCGGGCGCAGATAGGGAACGGTGCCGTTCTTGCGCACTTCCGCGAGTCGGGCGGAGAGCCGGTGCGCGAGGGTGATGGGCAGCGGCATCAGCTCGGGCGTCTCGTCGCACGCGTAGCCGAACATCAGGCCCTGGTCGCCGGCGCCCTGCTTGTCCAGCTCGTCGGCTTCCTCGCCTGCTGCGACGCCCACGACCCGGGACTCGTACGCCGTGTCGACACCCTGGGCGATGTCCGGCGACTGGGCGCCGATGGAGACCGAGACGCCGCAGGACGCGCCGTCGAAGCCTTTGGAGGAGGAGTCGTAGCCGATCTTCAGCACGGTCTCGCGGACCAGGCTCTGGATCTCGGCATAGCCCTGGGTCGTGACCTCTCCGGCCACATGGACCTGACCCGTGGTGATCAGGGTCTCCACGGCCACCCGCGAAGCGGGGTCCTGCGCCAGCAGCGCGTCGAGGACCGCATCGCTGATCTGGTCGGCGATCTTGTCGGGGTGACCCTCGGTCACGGACTCCGAGGTGAACAGTCGTAGGGACACGGAACCTCCAAGTGCGGCGCAGGGTGTGCCGGACAGTGCTTTCGGGCAGCCTGCGCGCGGCGGCTGCAGGGGGGCTCAAAGCCGGCTAAACAGCGCGCGGCCCCGGCCCGGGGCGGTTCGTAACGCTTCGAGCGCTCTTTGCGGGCCCGGAGAATCCGACGCGGTTCGGCAGCCCCACGGGGGCACGGGAAACTGCGCGACCTGCCACTACGTGCCGCGCACTCCCGACGGCCGGTCGCGACGCTTCCTGCTGAGCGCTCAGTCGCGCGCGGTGCTCCGCGAGCCGAACCACTCGATCCAGTTCATGGCGAAGAACACGTCGCCCGAGATCTTCAACCGTCCGTTGACGAAGGCGTCGGTGCCCTTGAGTTCGCCGACCGCGAGGGCGATCAGATCGTCGAGGTCCACGCCGATCGTGGCGTCGGCCGGCCGGTCGGAGGAAGCCGCCGCGGTGCAGACGCCCGCGTCGACGGCGATGAAGCGGTGGCGGACCCCGAGCGGGGTGTTGACCGCGTACCGGAAGATGCCGGAGCGGCCGTGGGCTCGCTCCGGGCGGAAGCAGGACCGGAACCACTCGAAGACGAGCTCCAGCAGCCGGTCGACGTCGTCGGACGGGGCACGGCCCGCGCGGGCCACCGCGCCCGCCTCGGCGAGTACTTTCAGCCGATGGTGGCGGGCGTCCGGGGCGTGCGGAGTCATGAGGCGGCTCCCTGCACCGCCTGCGCGGCGGCGGACGTGGTGTGCTCGATGAGCACCGAGGCGTCCTTGTCGCCGTCGCCGGCCGCGACGACGGCGGCGAACCCGGCCTTTACGGTGTCCAGGACGGGCAGTGCGACGCCCGCGCCGGACGCGTCGTCGATGGCGAGGCGCAGGTCCTTCTCCATCAGCGTCGACCGGAAGAAGGCGGGTTCGTAGCTGCCCTTGCGCATCAGTTCGGCGCGGAACCGCATCACGATCGAGCTGAAGCCGCTCTCGGCGATCGCCGACAGCAGCCGGTCGCGGTCCAGCCCCGCCCGTATGCCGTAGGCGACGGCCTCGGAGAGCGAGGCCACCTGGGCGCCGAGCAGCAGATTGAAGATGAGTTTGAGGGTGGCGGCGGTGCCGGGCTCGCCGAGGTGGAGCACCTCGGACCCGATCGCGTCGAGGATGTCCGCGACCTCGGCGACATCCTGCTCGGAGCCGCTGGTGTACACGCGGAGCTTGCCCTCGCGGGCCTGGAAGGGGTTGCCGACGACGCAGGCCTCGACGCGGCGGAGACCGGCGTCGGCCAGCCGTGCGGCGGCCTTGCGCGCGTACTCCGGTGAGACGGTGGAGGTGTCGACGACGATGCCGCCCGGCGCCAGCACAGGGACGATCTGCCGGAACAGCACCTCGTCCACGGCGGCTTCGTCGCTGAGGCTGAGCAGCACGACGGAGTGTCCGCGGGCCGCGTCGGCGGGGCTGTCGGCCAGGACGGCGCCGGCCTCGACGAGCGGACGGGCCTTTGCGGCGGTCCGGTTGTGGACGGTGAGCCGGCGGCCGGAGTCGAGCAGGCGGTGGGCCATGCCGCCGCCCATGTTGCCCAGTCCGATGAAGGCCAGGGCGGGGCGTTCTTCGGCGGTGCCTTCGGCGGCGGCGCCTCGGGCTGCGGGGACTTCGGGTGCGGCGGCGGCCGGGGGGATCTCGTACACCACCTGAGTGGTGGTCATCTCGCCGCCGGTGCGGTAGCGGCCGAGCCGCCGGCGGTGCCCGACGTGGGCCTCGCTCAGCTCGAAGGCCCGGAACGACTCCTCGTCCGTCCAGTCGGTGACGACGTAGTAGACGGGTGCGCCGCCCCCGCTCTCCGTCGCGCGCGTCAGCGTCTGGCCCCGGTTGGCGGGCTGCCGGGCGATGGCGGAGCCCACCTCCCACCAGGTGCGTTCGAAGTCGTCCTGTGTGCCGGGCTGGATTTCCATCCGCAGGATCACGCGGAAGAGCGGGGTCTCGGCCATCGGTGAAGCCTCCATGGCGTAGGGATGCCTTCCCAACGTCTCCGCTGCCGCTCGATGCCGGATCGAGGAACGGTTCCATCGCTCAAGTTCTGCTCGAGTCGCCGCTGTCAGGGTCGTGGGGGTCGACGATTGGGAGAGGTTCCTCATGAGCCACACACCGGATGTCCGCTCGGCGGACTCCCCGGCCGCCGCCGCCTCGGGGCGGACGGCCCCCTTGTCCGCGCAGTTCGGCGCGGACGCCGGACGCCCCGCGGCGCGCAGGGTCCGGCGCTGGCCGCTGATCGTGATGCGCTGCCTGGTGACCGCGTTTCTGCTGCTGACGCTGGTGCAGCCGGTGCTGGCCGGGATGTTCATCACGGGTGATGTGGATCTGCTGGCGCTGCACGAGGTCAATTCGCACACCCTCACCTTTCTGAGCTGGCTGATGGTCGTATCCGCGGTGCTGCTCTGGCGTCCGGGGCGTGGCCCGTGGTGGCCGATGCCCGTCACCGTGCTGATCGCGTTTCTGGTGCAGACGCAGAGCGGCTTCGGCTACTCCCGCTCCCTGGCTCTGCACATCCCGCTCGGTGTGGCCCTGACAGCGGGCGCGACCGCGCTGGTGTTCTGGTCCTTCACGCCCCGCGGCGGCCGCCGATGAACGCCGGTGCGCCGATGCGACGCCGGCGGTTCCTGGGCCTCGCGGGCGCGGTCTCGCTCGGCGGAGCCGCCGCCGCAACCGGGGTGGCGGGCTGCGGCAGCCTGGACCGCGAGGTCTCGGGCGAGCTGCTGACCAGCGCGGCCAGGCTCCCGAAGCCGTACGGGACGCCGCTGCCGATCCCGCGTACGGCGGTGCCCGTGCGGACGGCGGGCGGCGTGGACCGCTATGAGCTGGTGCAGCGGGTCGCCGAGGCGGAGATCCTGCCGGGGCTGAAGACCGAGGTGTGGGGGTACGACGGAACGTTTCCCGGCACGACGATCGCAGCCCGTTCGGGCCGGCAGATCGTGGTGAACGTCCGCAACGAGCTGCCGGCGCCGACCTCGACGCATCTGCACGGCGGCATCCAGGCCCCTGCGTCCGACGGCTATCCGACGGATCTGGTGGCGCCGAAGGGGTACCGGCACAACCCCGGCGGACCAGGGCACGGCGGCGGTCACGAAGGCGTGATGCACGTCGCCCCGGACGACTGGACGGTGACCCGGCTCGCCAAGGACTATGTGTATCCGCTCGACCAGCCCGCCGCGACGCTCTGGTACCACGACCACCGGATGGACTTCAGCGCACCGCAGGTGTGGCGGGGCCTCGCCGGGATGTTCCTCGTCCATGACGACGAGGAGGAGGCGCTCGGGCTGCCGTCCGGCGAGCGGGACATCCCGCTGATGATCTGCGACCGGGCGTTCGACGAGGACGGGGCGCTGCGCTATCCGTCGCTGGACCCCTCGCTCACCGGGGAGCCGGGCGTCGAAGACGCCTATATGGAGGGGGTGACGGGCGATGTGGTGTTGGTCAACGGCGCGCCCTGGCCGGAGCTCGAGGTCGCGGCGGCCCGCTACCGCTTCCGGCTGCTCAACGCCTCCAACGCCCGCCGCTACCGGCTCGCGCTGGAGCCGGGGCCGCGCGAGGGGGCGTCGTTCACACAGGTGGGCAGCGATGCCGGGCTGCTGGCCGCGCCCCGCTCGCATGACGAGCTGCCGATCTCACCGGCAGAGCGCTATGACGTGGTGATCGACTTCTCCCGGTATCCGGTCGGCACGACCGTCACGCTGGTCAACCGGATCGGCGAGGGCTCCACACGCCGGGTGATGCGGTTCCGGGTGGCCCGTGCGGCGAAGGACGACAGCCGGGTGCCGCGGAAGCTCGCCGATGTGGAGCCGCTGGCCGCCTCGGCGGCCGTCGCCGAGCGGCAGTTCGACTTCCGGCAGACGCAGGTGGAGGGGATGAAGGTGTGGACGGTGAACAAGAAGCCGTTCCGCTCCGATGAGTTCCTGGCGCGGCCGCGCCTGGGGACCGTGGAGCGCTGGCGGTTCACCAGCGACTTCCACCACCCCGTGCATCTGCATCTGGCCCACTTCCAGGTGCTGGCCCGCAGCGGGGGCGATGTGCTGCCCACGGACGGCGGCTGGAAGGACACCGTGGACGTGCGGCCGTACGAGGTGGTGGATGTGCTGGCCCGGTTCTCCGGGCATCGCGGCCGCTATATGTTCCACTGCCACAACCTGGAGCACGAGGACATGGCCATGATGGCGAACTTCCAGGTGGTCTGAGTGCCTTGAGCAACCCGTCGACAGCTGCCCGAGCAGCTGTCGGGACAGCTCTTGGAGCTGCTTCTGGAGCTGCTTCTCGAACGGTCCGCCGCCGTCGGTCCGGCCGGTTTCCAGCCATCCGCGACCAGACCGATAGGCGGCTGCGCCACCGTCTCAGCGGCACTCACACGTGCACCGAGAGGGGTTGGGGCGAGCATGCGCGTACTGTTCACGACCTGGGCCTGGCCGTCGCACCTGTATGCGATGGTGCCGCTGGCGTGGGCTTTCCGGGCCGCGGGCCATGACGTGCTGGTCGCGAGCCAGCCGGAGCTCGCCGGCCTGACCGCGAGCACCGGACTGCCGGGCGTCTCGGTCGGCGCGGACGTCGACGCCGTGGGCCTGGTGCGCGGCTATGTCCTGCCGAGCGAGAACGGCCCCGCGGACGGCGCCGGCCGGACGCCGCGCAGCGGCAAGGGACCGCGGGCGATGCAGATGTTCTACGCCCACGCCGACTCCATGACGGACGATCTGGCGCGGCTGGCGCGGGACTGGCGCGCCGACGCCGTCGTCTTCGAGCCGACCGCGTTGGCCGGTCCGGTGGCGGCCGCGGCCGCGGGCGTTCCGGCGGTGCGGCTGCTGTACGGGACGGACCTGATGGCGCGCGCCCGCGCCCTGCTGCCGCAGGTGCTGGCGCCGCTGGCGGAGCGCAACGGCGTCGACGCGTTCGATCCGTTCGGCGCGCTGACCGTCGACCCCTGTCCTGACGACTTCCAGGTGCCGGTGGACCATCCGCGGCTGGCCATGCGGTACGTCCCCTTCAACGGCCCCGGCGGGCCGCCTCATCCCCCGCTCGGCCCGCCGGGGTCCGGTGTGCAGCGTGTGGTCGTGACCTGGGGTCACACCATGGCACGGCTGTCGCCGGAGCGGTTCCTGGCCGGGCAGGTCGCCCGCGCGATCGCCCGGCCGGGACTCGAAGTCGTCCTCGCCGTGGCCAAGGGGCAGCGCGCTCTGCTCGGCGAGCTGCCCGGCGAGTCCGCCGGGCTGGTGAAGGTCGTCGAGGACACTCCGCTGCATCTGCTGGTCGACGACGCCTCCCTGGTGGTGGCGCACGGCGGCGCGGGCACCGTGCTGACCTCGCTGCGGGCCGGGGTGCCGCTGCTCCTCGTGCCGCAGCTGCCGGATCATCTCGGCCACTCGGGCCGGGTGGTGGCCACCGGCGCGGGCGAGGTCCTCACCCGCGACGAGGCCACGGACGAACGGCTGCGCGCCGAGACGGAGAAGCTGCTGACCGGCGACGTCTGCCGGGCGGCCGCGGTGAAGCTGCGGGAACAGATGCTCAGCCTGCCCGCCCCGGCGGGGCTGGTCGCCGAGATCGAGTCGAGGGTGGTCGCATGTGCGGCATAGCGGGATGGGTCGACTTCGAGCGGGGGCTGGCCGAAGAGGCCTCCACCGTACGGGCCATGGTGGCCACGCTCGCCAACCGCGGCCCGGACGACGAGGCCGTCTGGGCCGACGACCGAGCGGTCCTCGGGCACCGCAGACTGGCCGTCATCGATGTGGCGGGCAGCCCGCAGCCGATGGTCGCAGAGGAGGGCGGCCGCACCCTCGCCGTCCTGGTCCACAACGGCGAGATCTACAACTTCCGCCGGGTCCGGGCCGAGTTGGAGGGCCGCGGCCACCGCTTCCGCACCTCCGGGGACACCGAGGTGGTCCTGCGCGCCTATCTGGAGTGGGGCGAGCGGTGCGCCGAGCACCTGGACGGCATGTTCGCCTGCGCCGTGTGGGATCCGCGCGCCCGGAAGCTGGTGATGTTCCGGGACCGGCTGGGCATCAAGCCGCTGTACTACGCGAAGGCCGGCCGGGGGATCGTCTTCGGCTCCGAGCCCAAGGCGCTGCTGGCGCATCCGTCGGTGGAGTGCGTCGTCGACGAGGAGGGCATGGCGGAGCTGCTGGCGTACATCGCCACCCCCGGCCATGCGGTGTACCGGGGCATGAGGGAGGTGCCGGCGGGCCATGTGGCCGTCGTGCGGGACGGATCGGCCGTGGTCGAGTCCCGCTACTGGGAGCTGCCGAACCGGCCGCACGAGGACGATCTGGCGACCACCGTGGACACGGTGCGGGGACTGCTCAAGGAGTCGGTGGCCGGGCATCTCGTCTCCGACGTCCCGCTGTGCACCCTGCTGTCGGGCGGGGTCGACTCCAGTGCCATCGCGGCCTTCGCGGCCATGTCGGCGAAGGAGCGGCCGAAGACCTTCGCCGTCGACTTCGAGGGGCACACGGAACGCTTCCGCAAGGACTTCTGGCACGAGGACCCGGACGCCCCCTACGCCGCGGAGGTCGCCCGCCATGTGGGCGCCGACCATGAACCGGTGGTGCTGCGCACCGCGGACCTCGCCGACCCGGTCGTGGACGCGGCCGCGCTGCGCGCCCAGGATCTGCCCCGGCCCATCCCCGACATGGACCGCTCCCTGTATCTGCTGCTGCGGGCTGTGCGACAGCGCTCGACCGTGGCCCTGATGGGCGAGGTCGCGGATGAACTCTTCGGCGGCTACCAGTCGTTCCGCGACCCGACGCTCGTCGACACGGCGAACTTCCCATGGGTGACCATGGGTCTGCGGGTCGCCCCGCACGGCATGAGCACCGGACTGCTGGACCCCGGATTCCTGAAGAAGGTCGATGTGCCAGGCTATTCGGCGCAGCGCTACGCGGAGACCGTCGCCGAAGTGCCGCGGGTGGCGGGCGAGTCCGACCACGAGCACACCATGCGGGTCGTGGGCCACGCCCATCTGTCGCGCTGGCTGCCGCTGCTGCTGTCCCGCGACGACCGGCTGTCGATGGCGGTGGGCCTGGAACTACGGGTGCCCTACTGCGACCACCGGCTGGTGGAGTACGTCTACAACATCCCGTGGGGCATGAAGACGGCGGACGGCCGGGAGAAGAGCGTGCTGCGCTCCGCGGTCGCCGATCTGCTGCCGGCGTCGGTCACACAGCGCCGCAAGAGCCCCTTCCCCATCACCCAGGATCCGCGCTACGGCGAGGTGCTGCGGGCGCGCTTCAACGCGGTGGTCGCCGATGCGTCGAGCCCGGTGCGGCCGCTGCTGGACGGCCCGGCGTGCGCTCAGCTGGCGGCGGAGGACCGGCCGATCGCCGTGGACGGGTGGGGCGAGCGGCGGAACGTGGAGATGGTGCTGCAACTGGACGCCTGGCTGCGCCACTACCGCGTACGCCTGGACCTCTGAGACGTCCGGAACATCCGGGTCGTCCAAGACGCCCAAGGCGTCTGAGACCTCCGAGACCTCCGAGAGACATCTGAGAAGGGACTTTCCATGCTGCAGGAGGAGCTCAAGGAGCTCGCGGCGCCGGCCCTGGAGAAGGTGAAGGCGCATCCTTTCTGGAGCGGGCTGCGGGACGGCTCACTGCCGCCGGAGTCGCTGGCGCACTTCGTACGTCAGGACACGGCGTATCTGCTGCCGTTCTACGCCCGGGCGCTGGCCCGCACCGCGGCGGCGGCGCGCACCGACGACTATATGGCGCTGCTGGGCCGGTCGATCACCGGAACCCTGGAGGCACGGGACCGGCTGCGCGAGGCGTACGGGGAGCTGTGCGGGGAACTGGGCGCGCCGGAGCTCGGCCCGGACGGCATGCCGGACCCGGCGACCCATGCGCACTGCGCCTTCTTCCAGGCGGCGAGCGCCCGCTCGTTCGCGGCCGGCTTCGGCGCCCTGCTGCCGATGGTCTGGTTCAACCACCAGGTGTCCGACGATCTGCTGAAGCGGCACACGCCCGGTTCACGCTATGCGCGCTGGATCGAGGTGTACCACCCGGGCGAGGGCTACGGCTATGCCGTGAAGGCCTTCCTGGGCGCCGCCGACCGGCTCGGCAAGGAGCTCGGCGACGCGGAGCGCGCCGAGCTCGTCAAGCACTTCAGCGTCAGCACGCGGTACGAGTGGGCCTTCGCCGAGGCGGCGTGGTCCCGACCGAGCTGGCCCTTCTGACATCACGAGAACTCTTTTCGCACACCATTGACCGGAAGGGACTGCTGTGAGCACCCAGACCCCGCCCAGGTATCCGTTCGCGTGGACCCCGCCCATGCAGGTCCCCGAGGCACTCCGCCATGTACACGACTCGTCCGCGATGGAGGTGACGCTGCCAAGCGGGGACGTCGCACTGCTCGTGACCCGCTACAAGGACGTGCGCGCGCTCTTCGCCGACAAGCGGCTCTCCCGCAACATCGCACGCCCCGACTGCGCGCGGATCTCCAAGGACAACGACCTGTTCATGGACCCGAACATCGACCCGGACCCGCCGGAGCACACCCGGGTGCGGTCCCTGGTCACCAAGGCGTTCACGGCGCGCCGCATCGAGGCGCTGCGCCCGTACGTCCAGCAGGTCGCCGACGAGCTGCTGGACGAGATGGCGGCGGGCCCGCAGCCGGCCGAGCTGAACGAGGCGTTCGCCTTCCCGCTGCCCATCAAGGTGATCTGCAAGCTGCTGGGCGTGCCTGCGGAGGACCGGGACCGGTTCCGCGGCTATGTCGACGGCTTCCTGTCGGTGACGAAGCTGCCTCCGGAGAAGGTCGGCGAGTGCCGCCAGAACCTGTGGAAGTATCTGGGCGACCTGATCGAGTCCAAGCGGGAGAACCCGGGCGACGACCTGGTCAGCGAGCTGATCCGGGTACGGGACGACGAGGACGACAGCCGGCTGAACGAGCACGAGCTGCACTTCTGGACGCAGGGCCTGCTGATCGCCGGCTATGTCACCACCGCCAGCCAGATCGGCACGGGCACCGCGGTGCTGCTGCACCGCCGGGACCTGGTGCGCGAGATCCAGGCCGACTGGTCGCTGGTGCCGTCGGCGGTGGAGGAGCTGCTGCGCACCCAGATCATGGGTTCGTCGGTGGGCACCATGCGGTACGCGATCGACGACATCCCGCTCTCCGACGGTTCCGTCATCAAGAAGGGCACCAGCGTCCTGCTCTCCGAGGAGGGCGCGAACGTGGACCCCGAGGTCTTCGAGTGCCCCTTCGAGCTGGACATCCGCCGCAAGGAGAACCACCACATGACCTTCGGCGCGGGCCTGCACTACTGCGTGGGCGCGGCGCTGGCCCGGATGGAGCTCCAGGTCGCCACCGAGACCCTGCTGCGCCGCTTCCCGGACATCCGTCTCGCCGCGAAGGCGGAGGAGCTGCCGCGCGCCCTGGGCGGCTTCATGGAGGGCTTCACCGAGATCCCCGTCGAGTGGTGAGGAGGGTGACGCCATGCGAGTGACGGCCAACTCCGAGACCTGCGCGGTCAGCAGCCTGTGCGTCTACCGGGTGCCGGGGGTCTTCGACCAGGACGAGGACGGCCTGGTCCGCATCCTCGAGGAGCGCCCTGCGGCCGAACTCCACGAGGAGATCCGCCGCGCGGCCCGCGGCTGCCCGACGAAGTCGATCCAGGTCCATGAGGACGAAGGGGCTCCGGCGTCGCCGACGGCCCCGGCGTGAGCGTCCCGCAGGAGGCGGCGCCCCGGATCATCGATCCGGGGCGCCGCCTCGTTGCGTCAGCGGGGTTCCCCGCACCCGGTGAAGGCTGCGGGGAGGGCCGCGCAGCGGCTGCCGCCCGGATGCGGGGCGTGCGGCCCGGTTCGGGAACGCCGTTGCCGGGGTCCGGGTGCGATGCGCCGTCGGGGCGGCTGCTCTGCTCCGGGGCGCTCGAGGCCGAGAGCCCGGGGAGCGGTCCAACCCCCTCGCATGCTTATGGCGCTTGTCGCCGCGTCGTCGCCCGGGGAGCCGTGCGGGCGGGGGCGGGGTCGTCGGCCGGGGGCCGCGCAGGAGGGCCGTCGGCGTACGAGCCCAGGGCCTGGGCGCCGCCCGCGCGGCGCTTCAGAAGGTGGAGGAGGGGGCCTGTCATGGCCGTGGTGATCAGCGCCATGACGACCATCAGGGCGTACAGGTCCGGGGTGAGGACGCCGAGTTGGAGGCCGACGGTGAGGATCACGATCTCGGTGAGGCCGCGGGTGTTCATCAGGGTGGCGAGGACCGCGCTCTGCAGGGGAGGGACGCGGTTGGCGCGGGATGCCGCGTAGGCGCCGAGGAACTTGCCGGAGATGGCGGCCAGGAGGACGAGTGCCAGCTCGCCGAGGGCGCGGAGGTCGGTTCGGGAGAGGTCGACCTGGAGGCCGGCGACCACGAAGAACGCCGGCAGCAGAAGCAGCCTGCTGAGGTACTCGAAGCGGTCGACGACCTGGGCGCGGACCCGCTCGGAGGTGGTCCGGGGCATCACCACGCCGAAGAGGAACGCGCCGAAGACGAAGTGGACGCCGAGCCATTCCGCAGCCCAGCACGACAGCATCAGGCCGCCCAGGACCACGATCAGCCGGTCCGCGGTGATCTGGCCGCGGCCGCGGCGTTCGTCGAAGAGGCGGCGCAGGCCCGGCCGGACCACCAGGAACATCACCGCGAGGTAGACGGGGGCGAGGAGTGTGGTCCACTGGGCGCCGCCGCCCGAGACCGTGACGACGACCGCGAGCAGCGACCAGGCCACGATGTCGTCGACGGCCGCACTGGCGAGGGCGATGCCCCCGACGCGGGTTCTGCCCAGACCGCTGTCCGCCAGGATGCGGGCGAGCACGGGGAACGCCGTGACGGACATGGCCGCACCCAGGAAGAGGATGAAACCGGTGCGGTTGTCGGTCGGGTGGGAGCGGCTCAGATAGACCGCGAGCAGAGCCCCGAGGCCGAACGGGAGCAGCACGGAGCAGAGCGAGACGCTGGCCGCGATGCGCTCCTTGCCGCGCAGCAGTGCGAGGTCGAGTTCGTAGCCGATGACGAACATGAACAGCGCAAGCCCCAGATGGGCCAGCGCGGTGAGCAACGGGCGGATGTCGGCCGGGAAGAGGAAGTCGGCGACGGCCCCGCCGAAGAGCGTGGGGCCGACGAGCAGGCCGGCGAGGAACTCCCCCACCACGGGCGGCTGGCCGAGACGGCGGGCGGCCGCGCCGAGGACGCGGCCGAGGACCAGGATGGCGGCGAGTCCGATGAAGAGGGACTCGATCTGATGTGCCGTCATATGACTGCCCCCTTGAGCCGCGCGCCAGGCGCCGGAGGACCCGGCGGCGCTGTCGCAAAGCTAAGGGGGCCTGCTCAAAGGAGTGTTGAGGGATCAGTCCGCCTCCCTCGGGGTTCCCTCGCGGACGCTCTCGGGAGCGTGCACGGTCGGCAGGGTGCCGTTGCGGTGCGCGGTGCGGCAGTCCTCGACGAACTCGCGGGAGAACATGGCCGTCAGCGTCGCCACGCCGCCGCGCACGATGCGGACCTCGCTCCGCTTGAGGACTCCGGTCAGCTTCAGCCGCCTGCCCCCCGAGGCGGAGTGCCGCTGGGCGTCCTTGACCTCGCTGCGGCCCTCGTACGCCAGCTCCCGCTCGTCGACGACGGCGCCGTCGGGGACGAGGAGCTTGAGGATGGAGCGCTCGCCGGTGATCCGCACCTCGATGTCGCCCTCGGGGATCTGTGCGGACCTCAGGTCCAGCTGGACGGAGCCGCGGCGCGCGGTCACGTCGATCGTGCGGGCGTCGGTCCAGTGGCCCAGCCGCTTGACGTTGGTGTAGAACGCCTCGACCCGCTCGGTCTCGTGTGGGGCCTTGTCGAATGTCTGGGTGTTCATCGCAGTGTTCCTTCCGGGAACCCGGGCAACGACCCGATCTTGACTTCTCTTGAGAATCATCTAGCTTGAACGTCAAGCTATCCGATACATTTATCTTGAAGGTCGAGTTACTTGGATGTCAAGCGATAACCGGGAAAATCTTCAGCGGGAGCTCGCCGCCGAGATCCGCGCGCTCCAGACAGCCGTCGACTCCTTTGACTACGCGGCCGCGGAACGTCTCGGCGTCAACCGCACCGACCTGCACTGCCTGGACGTCCTCATGCAGCGCGAAAGCGCCGCACCCAGCGAACTGGGTGCGGCGCTGAATCTCACCACGGGCAGTGTCACAGCCCTGCTCGACCGGCTGGACAGGCTCGGGTACATCACCCGCTCCCCCGACCCCGCCGACCGCCGGCGGTCCGTCGTCCGGCCCACCGACAAGGCCGTCAAGGCCGCCGAGGAGATCTTCGGACCGCTCGCGCAGGACGGCTTCCGACAGGTCGCCCGCTACAGCCTCGACGAGCTCGCGCTGCTCCTGGACTTCTTCCGCACCAGCAGAGAACTCCAGGAGCGGCACACGGAACGCATCCGGCGGTGACCGGGCAGCCCCCCGCCCCCTACTCCTTGTGGGCGATCACCAGGGTCACATCGTGGCCGAGCGAGGTGCGGGTGACGTCGGCGTAGCCGGCCTCCCGCATCCACTCGGCGCACTGCTCGAAGCGGTAGCCCTTGCCGTGCGGCGTCATCAGCTGCAGGTTCAGGCTGCGGATCAGATTGCGCAGATAGCTCTCGTCGTCCTCGACGATCACCGGGTCCCAGACCAGGAACGCCCCGCCGGGGCGCACCGCCGCGAACGTGTTCCTCACCAGCTGCCGGCGCTGCTCGTCGTTCCAGTCCACCAGCGCATGACCGATCATCAGCACATCGGCCTGCGGCAGCGGATCGGCGAAGAAGTCACCGCCGTGGTAGCGGACCCGGTCCGTCATTCCGATCGCCGACATATGGGAGGTGAAGTCGCCCTCCAGCTGCGGCAGGTCAAAGACGCGCGCGTCGAGATGCGGATGCGCCTTCACCAGGCCCGCCAGCACATTCCCCCGGCAGCCGCCGAGCTCCAGCACCGAGGAGCGCTTCGCCCAGTCGAAGGACTCGGCGAGCGCCGGGATGAGCGGCCGGCTGGCGTCCTCCGCCATGCCGACCAGCCCGTCCTTCTTCTCGTCGCTCTCGTACAGCTCTGAGAACATGTCCTCGCCGGTGTAAGTGGCCGCCTGCGGGGCCCCGGTGCGCAGCGCCTCCCCGAGCCTGTCCCACGCCGGGTACATCACCTGGCCGGCGACCTTGAGGAAGCCGCCCAGATAGGCGTCGTCACCGGGCACCAGGAACCGCCGCGCCACGCGCGAGTCGGCGAAGACCCCTTTCGCCGAGCGCTCCAGGAAACCGAGTTCGACGAGCGCGGCCAGGAAGTGGTCCGTGCCGCGGGTGTGCAGACCGAGCCGCCGCCTGATCCCGGCCTCGGTGTCGGGCTGCTCGGCCAGCGCCGAGAACAGCCCGATCTCGATGCCGGTCAGGACCAGCCGGGCCGGCTGGAAGGCCATCGCCTGGGCCAGCACCAGGCCCGGGTGGACGGCTTCTTCGGATGCGTGCGCCGTCATCGTCCGCGCCCCCTCACGGCGCCGGCACGGCGGCGGTCTCGGCCCCCGATGCGCGGGCGATCACATCCGCCAGCGCACCGTGCGGGTCGTCGCCGGCCTCCGCGGAGCGCCAGGACACGAACGCGTCGGGCCGCACCAGCACCGCACCGCCGCTGCCGACGCCGTACACCTCGGCCCAGTCCCGGTCGACCGGCTGCAGTTCCCCGCCCGCTCCGATGACATGCGTACGCAGCGGAACGCCCAGCTTCTCCGCGATCGGCACGGCCGCCTTCGCCCACTCCCCGCCCTCCGGGCCGGTCAGCAGCACGAAGGAGTCCCAGAACAGATCGATCGTGGAGATCGTCTCGTCTCCCCTCCTGAGCCAGACGTGGGGGGCGCGGGTGCCGGGCTCGCCGGTCAGCTCCAGGTCCGGGGTCAGCACCTTCGCGCCCTCCGCGCCGACGACCGACGTCGAGCGGTAGCGGTAGCCGAGGGTGATGATGACGTCGTCGACGAAGTCCGCGCGGTCCTGCTCGGTGGCGTACCCGTGGCGGATGCGGTTGCGCACCAGCGCCTGCTCCGACATCGCGGTGCCCAGCGGACGCCGCTCCGCGTCATAGGTGTCCAGCAGCGCGTCCGTGCCCCAGCCGTGCTGCACCGCGGCCAGCTTCCAGGACAGGTTGTGCGCGTCGTGGATGCCGGTGTTCGCGCCGAAGCCGCCGGCCGGCGGGTGGACGTGCGCCGCGTCGCCCGCCAGGAACACCCGGCCCGCGCGGAACGTCTCGGACACCAGCTGGGCGCCCTGCCACGGCACCTTCGCCATGATCTCGACGTCGATGTCCTTGCCGGCCGCACGGCGCACGATCTCGACGCACCGCTCGTCCGTGTAGTCCTCGGGCTTCTCGCCCTTCTCCGGGTAGTAGATCGGTGCGGCCAGCCACGGGTCGCAGCCGTGCAGCCGCGACAGCCCCATCAGGGTGCCGCCCGCGGAGGCGTAGCAGAGGATGAACTTGGCGTCCTTCAGCAGCGTCTCCAGCTCCGGCGCGCGGAAGTAGATCGAGAGCGCGTTGAACACCGTGCCGCGGCCGACCCGCTGGACGCCGAGCGCCTCACGGATGCGGCTGCCCGCGCCGTCCGCGCCCACCAGGTAGTCGGCGCGGATGGTCAGGCGCTCGCCGGTCCCTCCGTCCTCGGCGACCGCCGTGACGCCGTCCGCGTCCTGCTCGAACGAGATCAGCTTGGTGTTGAAGCGCACGTCGGCGCCGAACTCCTTGGCCTTGGCCACCAGCACCTTCTCGTACCGGTCCTGGCCGCAGCCCATCACCCGCTCCGGGCTGACCGTCTCGCCGTCCAGGGACGGCGCCTCCAGCAGCTCCGCGTCGTCGATGTCCGAGAACGTCTCGACCTTGATGATGCCGCCCTCGAAGTAGGCGTGGGAGTCGCCCATCTCAAGCGCACGGATGTCCTTGCCGAGCCCCGCCGCGCGGAACAGCTCCATCGTGCGGGCCTGCAGACCCGGGGCGCGGGGGAGCATGGAGGTGCTGTCCCTCTTCTCCAGGAGCATCGTGCGCACGCCTCGCCGGCCGCTGAACAGCGCAGTGGACAGGCCGACGGGACCACCGCCGACGATCAGCACCGGGATCTTCACGTCATACATGCATATCCCCTCTGGGCAAGCTGGGCTTCCGCCGGGGACTCCGTCCACGGCACCCCTGATGGGTAGCCCCGGCGACTTGAAAGCGGCTACAGCTGCGGCGGGGGCGGCGCTGTTTCTCCGGGGGCCCCGCCCCCGGACCCCCGCGCCTCGGTCACCGGCGGGGCCGGAGGATTGTCCGCAAGCTCCGCGATCACCTCCGCATGACAGCGCAGCGGCGCGCACCAGCACCCCAGCCGCCGGCCGCGAAGGGCGGGCAGCAGGGCGAGGAGGTCGGGGCGGGCGAGGAGGTGGGCGCGGTAGAGGGCCACGACCTCGTCGCGGGTGCCGTCGGGGCCGGGGCGGTACGGGCAGGCCAGCGGGGAAGCGTCGAGGTGCCAGCCGCCGCGGTGCATGGCGCGGCCGACGTAGACCACGTCGGCGTACGCGGGGTCGTCGCGGTGGCCCTTGAGGTTGACGACGGTGGTGGTGCGGCCCATGTACGGATGCTCGCGCGCGGGAGCGAGCGCGGCAACGCGAGTGCAGGCCGCCGCCCGTCACCAGCACCCCTCTAGGCGACCTCAACCCGCGCCGTGGATTCTCCGGCCAGCGGCCTGGCACCAGGCCATGCGCCGTGTCGGAAGGAGTCCTGCGCATGACGCACACCAGCCCGGATGTCAGCACGCCGGCCGGAATCATCCGGCTGAGCAACGCGTTCTGCGACGCCAAGGCGCTGCTCACGGCAGTGGAACTGGATCTGTTCACCACTCTGCACAAGAAGGGCCCTGCCACCGAGGAGGAGATCCGCACCGAGCTGAAACTGCACGGGCGGGGCCTGGGCGACTGGCTCAATCTGCTGACGGCGCTCGGACTGCTGGAGCGCGCGGACGGCGGGCGGTTCCGCAACGCCCCGGGCGCGGACACCTATCTGGTGCGCGGCGAGCGCACCTGGGTCGGCGGGTTCCTGGAGCGCTCCAACCGCAATCTGTACCCGGCCTGGGGGCGGCTCGGCGAGGCGCTGCGCACCGGTGAGCAGCAGTCGGGATCGCACTTCGACGAGGTCGTCAAGAACCCGCACATCCTCAAGCAGTTCGTCCATATGATGGACGCGCTGACGCATGTGGTCGGGCCGGAGCTGGTCGGCAAGTTCGACTGGTCGAACTCGAAGTCCGTGCTGGACGTCGGCGGCGCGCGCGGCAACCTCTGCTCGATCATCGTGAGGAACCAGCCGCATCTGGAGGGCCATGTCTTCGACCTGCCGCCCATGGAGCCGCTGTTCGACGAGCACGTGGAGAGCTACGGACTGACCGGGAAGGTCCACTTCCACGGCGGCAGCTTCTTCACCGAACCGCTGCCGGTGAAGGCGGACGTGGTGACGATGGGCCATGTGCTGCACGACTGGGACCGCGAGCAGCGCGGCGAGCTGGTCGCCAAGGCGTTCGACGCGGTCAACCCCGGCGGCGCGCTGATCGTCTACGACCGGATGCTGGACGACGAGCCCGACCACGTGGAGAACCTGGTCATCAGCCTCGACATGCTGCTGGTCACCGACGGCGGCTCCGAGTACCCGACCTCCGAGCTGCTGGAGCACGCGAAGAAGGCCGGCTTTGCCTCCACCGAGGTCGCCCCGCTCAGTGACTACGACACGGTCGTCATCTGCCGCAAGGCCGCCTGACCGCCTCCCCGGACGACTTTCGAGGAAAGGATTCCGCTTTATGAGCACGACCGATCAGGAGGTTCCGGTCCTCGTCGTCGGAGGGGCGGTGACCGGGCTGTCGACGGCGGTGTTCCTCGGCTGGCACGGGGTGCGCTCACTGGTGGTGGAGCGCCATCCGGACACCCTGAGCCATCCGCGTTCGCGCGGCGTCAACCCGCGTACCGTCGAGTTGTACCGCCAGGTGGGTCTGGAGGGCCGGGTATGGTCCGAGGCGTCGCTGGCCACGGACTTCAGCAAGCTGCTGATGATCCGCGCCGAGACCCTGGCGGGCCCGGAGATCTTCAGCGGCCCGACCGACCAGCCCGACCCCAGCGGTTCGGTCAGCCCGTGCGAGTGGGCCCCGATCGACCAGGACCGGCTGGAGCATCTGCTGCGCGAGCGGGCCGGGGAGCTGGGCGCCGAGCTGGCGTTCTCCACCGAGCTGGTCTCCTTCGAGCAGGACGACAACGGGGTCGTCGCGTTGCTGAAGGACACCGTCACCGGCGCGGAGCGCACCGTGCGCGCCAAGTACCTGGTGGCGGCGGACGGCAGCCGCAGTCCGATCCGCTCCACGCTCGGCATCGAGGCGGACGGGCCGGGCGAGTTCGCCACGACCGTGTCCGTGCTGTTCGAGGCCGATCTGTCGAAGGCGGCCAGGGGGCGTCCGGTCGGCGTCTGCTATCTCGACAAGCCCGCGCCGTCCACGATCCTGTTCGCGCACGACGGGCAGCGGAGGTGGATCTTCGCCACCGGCATGCCGCCGGGCGAGTCGCTCGACGACATGACCGAGGAGAAGGCCGTCGGGCTGGTGCGGGCCGCCATCGGCGAACCCGAGCTGGAGGTCGGGATCATTCCGCAGCTGCCGGCCGGCGGGGCGCAGTGGCTGAGCTTTGTCATCGGCGCGCAGGTGGCCCGCGAGTACCGCAGGGGCCGGGTGTTCCTGGTCGGCGACGCGGCCCATCTGGTGCCGCCGACCGGAGGGTTCGGCGCAAGCCTGGGCATCCAGGACGCCTCGAACCTGGCCTGGAAGCTGGCCGCGGTGCTGGACGGCGAGGCGGGCGAGGAACTGCTCGACACCTACCAGGCCGAGCGGCACCCGGTGGCCTGGATGACGCTTCAGCAGGCGCTGGGCATGATGCAGGAGCGCACCGGCGACGAGGCGGACGGCCAGGACGCCGCGGAGGCGTACGGGACCACGGTCTTCGGCTACCGCTACAGCGACGGCCCGCCGGTCCCCCCGCAGCATCTGAGCGGCGAGCCGGGCACCCGCGCCCCGCATGTGGAGCTGGAGCACTCCGGCAAGACGGTCTCCGTGCTCGACCTGTACGGACGCGCCCCGGTCGTGGTCACCCCCGCGGGCGGCCAGGCGTGGGCGGCCGCGGCCGCGGCCGTCGCCGAGGAGCTGGGGGTCACGCTGCGCGCCCACCGCATCGGCGGCCCGGACGCCGAGTACGCGGGCGACGCCTTCGCCAAGGCGTACGGCCTCGAGTCCGACGGCGCGGCGCTCATCCGTCCCGACGGCTTCGTCGCCTGGCGTTCCGCGGGAGCGTCCGCCGACCCGAAGGCGGACCTCACGGCGGCGGTGAAGGCCCTGCTGTCCCGTGCGGCCTGACACCGCGTCATGGCACGGGCAGGGGCCCGGGCGCCCTCCGCGGGCGTCCGGGCCCCTGCTCGGTCACATCGTCTCCATCTTGTAGTAGCGCCACGCCTCGGGCAGTTCCGCGACGACGATGGCGGTCACCGCGACCGCCAGGGCGCCGACGGCGAGGCGGACGACGGAGGCGGGGATGAAGATGCCGTTCTTCATGGGGCTGCTGCCTTTCCTGCGGCGGGGACGGATGTTTCAAGCAGTTCGGCGACGAGGGACTCGACGAGCGGCACGGCCCGTGACACAGCCTCCTTCACGGGGACGCTCAGACCGACGACGACATCGGGTTCCTCGCCCGTCATGCGGACCTCGGGTTCGCAGCCGAGGACCAGGACGCGTGGCAGCGTGCCGTCGCCCAGCCTCCGGGCCAGGGCGAGCACCCGGACCGGGTCCATGGCGTGGGCCTCCGGCATGGCGGTCTCCGGCGGGAGGTCGGGCTCGATGACGCTGAGCGTGCCGGGCGGCTCCCCGCGCGGGGCCGCGTCCACGAGCAGTGCGGCGGAGTAGCCGTCGAGCAGCCGGTAGGCCAGGTCCATCCCCCGGATGCCGAAGTCCACGAGGTGCACGCCGGGCGGAGTCGGCCGCTCCCGGAGCGCGGCGACGACCTCGGGGCCGAAGCCGTCGTCGGCGAGGAACATGTTGCCGATGCCCGCGACCAGCACCCGAGGGGGCGCACCGCCGCCGCGGGGCTCCAACGGCTCCACCTCCTCCGGTGTGAAGAAGAAGCGGTGGCCGATCTTTCCGCTCGCCCCCAGGTCGCGGCCAGGGTCGTCCCGGACGAGCACGGCCAGGTGGAGCTGTCCCTCGAGGTCCTCCTCGATCGCGTCGACCTCGGCCTCCCGGCCGGTGAGCGCCAGATCGAGGATGTCGGCCCTGCGGGACGGCCTCAGCCGGACACGACTGCCCCGTCCGACGGGGACGCCGTCCACGAGCACCGTCCGCGGCCGGTCGCTCACGCGTCCTCCCTCGGCTGCGGGGCCGCGGGGCGGAACTCCCGGATCGCGCCGTGCAACCGGGCCAGCTCGTCCAGGCCGAGTCCGGCGCAGCGGTCGAGGATCTCGCGGGCCCGGGGGTCGCAGGCGCGGGCCTCGGCCTGCTCCTCCTCGGTCATGCTGAGCACGCTCAGGACGAGCAGCTGGTCGATCTCCGTGCCGTCGAAGAGGTCGCCCGGGCTCTCCGGGGCCACTGCGGGGAAGTCGTACAGCGTGATGGGGGAGGCGAGTACGGTGTGCGCCCGGCGGCCGTCGGCGCCGCCCGGCTCCCCCGCGAGGACCGGCCAGACGCCGTCGTTGGCGCAGGCCGCGGCGGCCTGACGCAGTTCCTCCGGAGGGTCCAGCTGGGAGACGAACCGGCCCTGGTCGCTGTGCAGGATCAGATGTGTGGAGGCGAAGGCGCTGCCGGCGGCGCGCTCCCGGGCGTGCCGGTCTCCGGGCCGGGGCGGCGGGCAGTCCGAGGTGTTCACCACGCGGACGGTCAGCCGGTCCACGCCGGGCGCGAGGGGCTCGCTGTCGGCCGTGAGCGTGCCCGTCAGCCGCCGCCAGCTGTGGACGACGCTGCCGGCCCGCCGTCCCCGGGCGTCGGCGAGGGGCTCGGTGTCGGAGCCCTCGGGGATGTCGAAGGACGTGGTGCGCGGGCCGTCGCCGGGCACGGAGAGTGCGAGCAGGACTTCGCGCTCGGTCGCCTCCTGCCAGGTCACATGGCGCTCGCCGGCGACGGTGAGCGCGTCTGCCCGTTCGGGTCCCTCGGGGCCTTCCCGCCAGACCGTGCGGTCCACGACGTGCAGAAACCTCAGACGCACCGTCACCTCGTACGGTGGGCGGACGTGCTCCAGGAGCACCTGGGCGGTGACGCCGTCCCGTTCGCCGAGCGTCTCTGCGCAGTCCCCCCGGGGGAAGATCCCGCCGAACGTCCAGCGTTTGGCGTTCTTCAGTGCGGACCTGCGGTAGGGCCACAGCAGATAGCCCTCGTACAGGCAGGTGCGGGCGATGGCGTCGACGGCGGTGGGCACTGCCGGGTCGTTCATGGTGCTCCCGATCGGTCGAGCAGGGCGCGCACCGCGTCGTCGGTGCTGCCCAGTGCGTGGTGTGCGCGGTAGGCGTCCAGCCGGTCACAGGTCTCCCGGGGCAGCCGCAGCCAGGGGTCCGTCCCGTGGTACCGCTCGACGAGCCGGGGCCAGAGCCCTGCGGGCAGCCGGCAGGACGCCTCGGCGGACCAGGGGATGTGCGCGGTGCGCAGCATGTTGGGCGCCGGCACGGGGCCGGGGGCCTGGTAGAAGACCGTGCCGTTGAAGAGGAAGCCGAGCGGCACCTCGCCGTCCCCGGCGGCGCGCAGATACTTGGTCACCGCCAGTTCGGCGTCGGTGGCGCACGGCACCAGCAGCGGTACGGAGGTCTGCTCGTCGAACGGCGGCACCTGTACCGCGGCCTGAGTCCACAGCAG
This sequence comes from Streptomyces chengmaiensis, assembly GCF_029846775.1. Classification (NCBI taxonomy): domain Bacteria; kingdom Bacillati; phylum Actinomycetota; class Actinomycetes; order Kitasatosporales; family Streptomycetaceae; genus Streptomyces; species Streptomyces chengmaiensis. Next base: position 86,485 of record NZ_JARWBG010000021.1, on the reverse strand, counting down.
CGGCCGCATGGTCCGGCCCCACTCCTCCGGCTGTCCGAACAGTTCGGTCAGCGCCCGGCAGGCGACGGGGTCGTGGGCGCGGCGGGTCACCTCGATGCGGACGGCGACCGTGAGCGCCACGGCCCGGACGGGCCCGCCGCCGCTGCGGGCCGTCCGCAGGGTGAAGCGCAGGGTGGGAACGGCGGCGTGGCGCTCCGGCTCGACCCCGGTGACGGCGAAGGTCAGTTCGGGCGCCGGGGCGGTCGCGCCGCCGTCGGCCCCGAGGGGCCCGGTCGCCTGCTGGGCGGCGGCCGTCATGCGGGCGACAGGTTCGGCATGTCGGGCATGATCGGGTCGTGGCACCTGGCGTTGATGCCGGTCGAGCGGCGTGCGGTCGAGGTGTCGTCGCGCCGGTGTCCCGGCTGGTGTTTGCCGAGTCCCTGATGGTTGCCCCGGCGGACGCCGGGGACGTGTGCCGCCTTGTCCACGCGGACGTCGGGCTTGCCTACGGTGATGCCCATGACGCCTCCTGGGTGTCGTGTGCGGGGCCCTCGCCGGATGCGGGGCCGGTACGGCCCGCGCCGCGCGCGGGGCCTGGTGTGAGTGCCTGGAAGAATCCGTCGACCTGCTGCCAGACCTCGTCTCCCCCGCCCAGTCCCTTCCAGTGTGCGCGCACCAGCGCCGCGAGGCGGTAGCAGTCGTCCAGGGGGACGAGCCAGTGCCGGGGCTCTGAGTGCACCCGGTTGACCAGCAGGGCCTCCACATCGGGGGTCATGGCGGCCAGGGCGGGGCAGGCGGCCTCGGCTCCGGCCCAGCTCTCCGGGGCGACGACGGAGCGCATCAGGCCCAGCGGGCTGGGGTACGCGGCGTGCACCGCGTCGGAGCCCGAGGGCCGGGTGAAGAAGGCCAGGCCCACGGGGATGCCGAGACCGGCCCAGGTCGCGTCGTCGATGACGCGTCCGTCCAGCCGTCTGCGGGTGTCCGGGACCAGCCGGTAGCGGGCCCCTTCGGCGTCCGCACGATCGAACAGCAGTGCGCAGGCGGGGCAGCCGCAGGCGATGTCGCCGCTGCCTGCCTCGAGCAGGTGCCGGTGGTCCGGTGGGATCGGCTGAGCGCACAGGTCGCACACTTCATGCGTTCCGTGCGAGGCGCCGCCGGGGGACGGGCCCGCGCGGGCCGCCAGTCGGCGCAGCCGGGGGGCCGCGAAGGCCCGGGGCGTGGTCACCCCGCCTCCCGCACGGCGAGGGCGGGACCGCGGAAGAGGTCGGCGACGGGGATCACGGCCTGCGGAGCGGGGGCCCGCACGGTCTCGATCTCGACCTGTTCGATCTCCGGGGCGCACCCCAGGACCGCGTCCCGCACCATGTCGTCGGGCCGCCCGTCCGGGGAGCAGCCGCAGCCGCCCGAAGCGCCGCCCTCGGTGAGCCGGAGCCGTGCCACGGCCCCTTCGACGGCGAGGAGTTCGGCCTCGCCGCCGCCGAGCGCCGGCCGCAGTTCGGCGAGTACGGCCCCGATGCGGCTGGCGACCGGGTCGGGGTGGAGGTCGTGCACCAGGAGCAGATGGCCGACGAGCGGGTCGTCGGCCAGCCGACGGACCGCCTGACCGTCCGCCTCGCCGAGCTGTGCCGTGATCCTCGCAAGGCACTCTCCGTACAGGTCCACCAGCGCCTCCACGGCCTCGCGGGCACGGGCGGCCGCCGCATGGTCCGGGAGGGAGTCCAGGGCGGCGAGCTGCTGCTCGGTCCTGACGACGTGCCGGCGGGCTGCTTCCTCGTCCCAGGGCATGGCCGCCTCCTTCAGGAGTGTGCGCCGAAGGTCGGCGAGTGGGACTGCTTCAGGGTGCGTCCGCCGCCGAGGTACATATGGACGCCGCAGGGCAGACAGGGGTCAAAGCTGCGCACGGTGCGCATGATGTCGATGCCCTTGAAGCCGTCGGGGCCGTTCTCCTCGAAGATGGGGCAGCCCTGTACGGCGTCCTCGTACGGGCCCGGCGTTCCGTAGCTGTCTCGGGGGCTGGCGTTCCACGGGGTGGGCGGATACGGGTGGTAGTTGGCGATCTTCCGGTCGCGGATCACCAGGTGGTGGGAGAGGACTCCGCGGACGGCCTCGTGGAAGCCGACGCCGATGCCGTCGGAGGGGACGGTGAAGTCCTGGAAGACCTTGGTGCGCCCGGCCCGCACCTCGCCCAGGGCCTTGTCCACGAAGTGCAGCGCCATCCCGGCGGCGTAGGCGACGAAGTACATGCGGGCGCGGTTGCGTTCGATGGTGTTGGGGAAGGCGGGCGGCTTCCACTCCAGGCGCACTTCGGGGCTCGACGGCGTCTTGGGCAGGTCGATCTCCACGCTGTGCCCGGTGGAACGGACGTAGGGGGTGCGGACCTTGTTTGCGAGCGCGGTGGCCCACAGGCGGGCGATGGGTCCGCCGCCGGTGTCCAGCGCGAGATGGTCGCCGGTGCGCTTGTCGTACCAGCGGGGGCTCATCACCCAGCTGTAGTTTCCGCCGTTGAGGTCCCGCTTCTGCGGCGCGGGCAGCGTGGTCTGGTTCCAGGGGTGGCGTCGGTCGACGGGGTTGCCCAGGGGGTCGGTGTCGACGAAGACCTCCTCGCCCTCCCAGTCCTCGTAGTACGAGCTGCCCAGCAGGATGCGCATGCCCAGGTTGATGTCGACCAGGTCGGTGGTGACGAGCTGGTTGTCGACGACGATGCCGGGGGTGACGAACATGGCGTTGCCCCAGGTGTTCATCGTCCGGTAGTCGTAGTCGACGACCTCCGGGTCCTGGAAGGCGCCCCAGCAGCCGAGCAGCGTACGGCGGCGGCCGACCTCCTCGTAGCCGGGCAGGGCCTCGTAGAAGAAGTCGAAGACGTCGTCGTTCATGGCGACCGCGCGCTTGATGAAGTCGAGGCAGCGGGTGAGCCGGACGAGGTAGTCGGTGAAGACCTGCGGGGTGGCGACGGTGCCGACGCCGCCGGGGTAGAGCGTGGAGGGGTGGACGTGCCGGCCCTCCATCAGGCAGATCATCTCCCGGGTGAGCCGGCTCATCTCGAGGGCTTCCTTGTACGTGCTCCCCTCGAAGGGGTTGTACGAGGTCATGATCTCGCCGATGGTGCGCAGGCCGTGCCGGTCGGCGCGTGGCGCGGGGGTGCGCTCGGCGCGTTCCCATACCCCCGGGTTGGTCTCCTTGACCATGCGTTCGCAGTAGTCGACGAAGACCATGTTGTCCTGGAAGATCGTGTGGTCGAACATGTACTCGGCGGCTTCGCCGAGGTTGATGATCCAGTCCGCGAGCGGCGGGGGCTTGACCCCGTAGGCCATGTTCTGGGCGTAGACGGAGCAGGTGGCGTGGTTGTCGCCGCAGATGCCGCAGATGCGGCTGGTGATGAAGTGGGCGTCCCGGGGGTCCTTGCCCTTCATGAAGACGCTGTAACCGCGGAAGATGGACGAGGTGCTGCGGCATTCGACGACTTCCCGGCGCGGAAAGTCGATCTTCGTGTAGATGCCCAGGTTGCCGACGATCCTGGTGATGGGGTCAAACGCGACGTCGGTCAGTTCACGCTGTTGGGACGGCACGAGGGTCTCGCTCGACACGGACGGTCCTTTCCGGGGCGGTCTTCGGCGGGGGCGGGCGGAAGCGGGTCAGCGGTGCGGCCAGCGGGGGTTGTAGCCGGAGGTGACGAGCTCGCGGTCGTGCCGCCACTTGGGTTCGCGGTTGGCCGCCTTGTTGGTGATGGCGCGCAGGGACCGGATGAGCGGGCCGTAGGAGGAGGAGAGGATGCTGGAGGAGATGCTGGCGCCGGGCGCCTCGTCCATGAAGGGCATGAACTTGTCGGGGAAGCCCGGCATGGTGCAGCCGATGCAGATGCCTCCGACGTTGGGGCAGCCGCCGACGCCGTCCATCCAGCCGCGCTTGGTGACGTTGCAGTTCACCACGGGCCCCCAGCAGCCGATCTTCACCTGGCACTTGGGGGAGTTGTAGTCCTTGGCGAAGTCGCCCTGCTCGTAGTAGGCGGCGCGGTCGCACCCCTCGTGGACGGTCTTGCCGAACAGCCAGGTGGGCCGCAGCTGTTCGTCGAGCGGAAGCGGCGGAGCGAGGCCCGCCGCCTGGTAGAGCAGCCAGGTGAGCGTCTCCATGAAGTTGTCGGGCTGGACGGGGCAGCCCGGCACGTTCACGATCGGCATGCCCGCTGCCGAGCGGAAGTCCCAGCCCAGATAGTCCGCAAGGCCCATCGAGCCGGTGGGGTTGCCGGCCATGGCGTGGATTCCGCCGTAGGCGGCGCAGGTGCCGGCGGCCACGACGGCGAACGCCTTGGGCGCCAGCCGGTCGAGCCAGGTGTTGAAGGTGATGGGCTCCCCGGTTTTCGGATCGTTGCCCATCGCCGCCCAGTAGCCGTCGCCGTTGACGCGCTCATTGGGGATGGAGCCCTCCACGACGAGCACAAAGGGGCCCAGCTCGTCGCGGGCCGCCCGGTGGAAGGCCGCCATGAAGTCGTCGCCGCTCTCGTACGCCAGGACCTTGTTGTGCAGGACGACCTTCGGCAGGCCGGGGATCGCGCCGAGGACGACGTCCTCCAGGCTGGGCAGCGAGGCTGCCGTGACCGACACCGTGTCCCCGTCGCAGCTCATCCCCTCCGAGGTCCACAGGATATGGACCTCGTCCACGGAGGCGGCGGCCTCGTTCTGCGACGCCTCGGTTCCCGTGCTCATGGCGGATTCCTTTCTGCCGACGGCCTCTACGGCAGGCTTTCACGCCGTAACAATGCTCACAATTCGGGCATATCTAGGGTGGTGGGCACGCCGGGACGGGGCTGTTTGCGCACAAAAGCCGACCGCAGCGCGTGATACGGAGCCTCCGGGTCGTCGAAGACGCCCCGCATGCGCTTCAGCTCCTCCGCCCGCCAGTCGCTCAGCGGGCGGACGGCCTCGTCGCGCTCCCGGGCCGCCTTCTTCGCCCCGACACGGGAGCGCAGCGCGGCCGACGAGGCGAGCCGCTCGGCCGAACGGGCGACCTGGGCGGCGAAGTCCTCCGGGCCGCACTCCACCACCCGGTCGACGAGCCCCAGGCCCAGCGCGGCCCGGGCGCTCACCGGCTCCGCCTCGCGCATCAGCCGTCCGGCAGCCGCCGCGCCCACCCGCCGCGGCAGCGTGTACGTCCAGAACTCGGAGCCGGTGAGCCCCATCAGCCGGTAGTGGGGGTTGAGCACACATCCGGATCTGCACCACACCTCGTCGGCGGCGAGCGCCAGCATCGCCCCGCCCGCCGCCGCGTTTCCCGCCAGGGCGGCCACGACGAGCCGGTCGGTCGTGGTGAGCACCGCCTCCACCAGGTCGTCCATGGCCTCGATGCACGCCCGGGACTCCGCCGCCGGGTCGGCCGCGGCCTCGATGACCCCCAGATGGATGCCGTTGGAGAAGAAGTCGCGCCTCCCGCCCAGCACCAGAACGTCCGTCGGCCGGGTCAGCGCCACACGGTAGGCGTCGAGCAGCCGGCGGCAGTGGTCGACGCCCATCGCGCCGCCCGGGAACGAGAACCGCAGGAACCCGACCGCCCCCTGCTCCTCATAGCGGATGTCCGACCAGGTGCTCCGCCCCGCAGGCGGCCGCAGCGGGCCGGGCAGCTCGGGAACGGCCGGCAGCCGGTCGCCGAGCGCCAGGGCCGCCGGGAGCTTGAACGTCGCCGGGCGGCCGGGAGCCCGCCTGGGCCGCAGCTGCGGAATCCACACCGCGCCGTCGACGGTGGCCCGGCACACGGCCCCGTGCCGGGTGGCCAGCAGCTCGCCCGGCGGTCCTGTGAGGGTGTCCTCCTCATGGCCGCCGCACAGATACCACTCGCCTCCCAGGAGCCGGTCGAGCACGCCCGGATGGGAGTCGGCGGCCCGCAGCCTGCGCAGCACGGAGGACGTCGGCTCCCGCAGCCAGTCGATCCGTCGCTCCTCCTGACTCATATAAGGGAACACCGAGGCCGCAGCCGGAGACTGCGGCACCGGTGCATATGTCCCCGAGGAGAAGCGTTCGACGGCCAGGAGGACCGCTTCCGCCGCGGCGTCGGCGACCTCGCCCCGGTAGAGGTCGCTCTTGCCGACGCCCGCCGGCACGTCGAAGGCCGCCGACGCCCAGACGGGACCGGCGTCCATCTCCCCGACCGCCTGAAGGACCGTCACCCCCCACCGGTCGACGCCACCCTGGAGTGCGCGGTCCAGGGAGGACGGCCCCCTGTCCCCCGGCGGGCCGGGATGCACGATCAGACAGGTGTACGCCGACCACACCTCCTCGGGGATCGCGGCGGTGAGCATCGGCGCGACGACGAGGTCCGGGGCGTGGCGGGCCACGGCGTCGGGGCGCACCCCGCCGCGGCCGGCCGGCTCGACCGAGACGGCGTGGCCCCGGTCCCTCAGCTCGCACTGGACTCGCTGCGACAGGCTGTTGAACGCGCTGGCGACCAGCAGCACCCGCATGACGGCTCCTCGGATCGGCGTTCGGCTCGGCTCCCGACCGCCGATGGTGGCCGCCGGGGCGCCGCCTCCGGCACGGGCGCGCCGCACACCGCGCCGGGTTTGGGCCAGCGGGTGGAATCGGAGGCCGCCCCGCGTACGCCATCCGAAAGCCGGCACCCCGCCGCGCCTAGCGTGGGGACCCATGCACGAACTGTCGATCGCCGCAGCCGTCGTCGAGCGGGCCCAGGAGACGGCGCGGGCACACGGTGCGGCCACGGTGGACGCCGTACGGCTGCGCGTCGGCGAACTGTCCGGCGTGGTCGGCGACGCCCTGCGGTTCTCCTTCCGGCTTGCCGCCGAAGGCACCGCGCTGGCCGGTGCGGAACTGATCGTCGAGGAGGTGCCCGCCCGCGCCGCGTGCGACGGCTGCGACGCCGAGTTCGCCGTCGGGTCCCCGCCCCGGCTGTGGTGCCCGCGGTGCGAGCGGCCCGCCGCACGACTGCTTGCCGGCCGCGAACTCGAGCTGATCGGCGTACAGCTCGCGCAGCCCGACGACGTACGCCCGCCGGACCGGGAGCCCTGTCCGGCCGCGCCCCGTTCCGCGGGAAGAGGAGAGGACGCCTGATGTGCCGCAGCGTCGAGCTACGCGAGGCCGTACTGGCCAAGAACGATGATCTGGCCGCCGGTCTCCGCGCCGAACTGGCGGCCAGGGGCGTGACGGCCGTCAATCTGCTGTCCAGCCCGGGCAGCGGCAAGACCGCCCTGCTGGAGAACGTGCTGCGCCGGGCCGCCGAACGCGGGCTGCCTGCGGCCGCGCTCACCGCCGACCTGGCGACCGAGAACGACGCACGCCGGCTGGCGCGCTCGGGCGCGCCCGTCAAGCAGCTCCTGACCGGCGGGCTCTGCCATCTGGAAGCCGCCCAGCTGCGCGCCCATGTGACGGGATGGCTGCCCGAAGGGATCCGGGCGCTCTTCGTGGAGAACGTGGGCAATCTGGTCTGCCCCGCCTCCTACGACCTCGGCGAGACCCTCCGGGTGGCGCTGATGTCGGTCACCGAGGGCGAGGACAAGCCGGTCAAGTACCCGACCGCCTTCGGTCTGGCGCACCTGGTCGTGCTGACCAAGACCGATCTGGCGGAGGCCGTCTGCTTTGACGAGGCGGAGTTCCTGGCCCATGTCGAACGGATCAACCCGGGCGTGGAGGTGCTGCGCACCAGCGCCCGCCTCGGGCGGGGCGTGGACGCGTTCACGGACCGGGTGGCGGCGGTGTGCGACGGGGCCGAGCCGCACCGTCCGCTGCTCGCCGCAGAGCACCTGAGCGCCCACGGCCACGCCCATGGCCACGGGCAAGATCACGGCCACGGCCGCGGCCGCGGTGCGGACGGCCGCCCGCACAGCCACGGGTCCGTCGGCGCGGGCTCCGCCCTGTGAAGGACACGCCGACGCGCACCGCGCCGGACCCGCTCGAGGCCGGCGCCTCGCCGGGCACGGCGGTGCGCCGCCGGGTCCGGGTGCGCGGCACGGTGCAGGGCGTGGGCTTCCGGCCGTTCGTGTGCCGGCTGGCGAGGGGCCTCGCCCTGGCGGGCTTCGTCCGCAACGGAACGGACGGCGTCACCGCCGAGGTGGAGGGCCCGGCTGCGGCTGTCGAGGAGTTCTGCAGACGGCTGCGGGAGGAGCAGCCGCCGCTGGCGGCCGTGACCGGAGTCGACTGGGAACCCGTACGGGCCACCGGCGGCCGGGACTTCACGATCCTGCCCTCGAACGACGCCGTGGACGGGGGCGGGAGCGCCAGGACGGCGATCCCGCCCGACACCGCCGTGTGCGCCGACTGTCTGAGAGAGCTGGCCGACCCCGGGGACCGCCGCCACCGGCATCCTTTCATCACCTGTACGCACTGCGGGCCGCGCTTCACCATCGCCACCGGCCTCCCCTACGACCGGGCCGCCACCACGATGGCCGCGTTCCCGCTGTGCCCGCTGTGCGCGCGGGAGTACGCGGACCCGGCCGACCGCCGCTTCCACGCCCAGCCGGTCGCCTGCCCCGACTGCGGGCCGCGGCTCCGCCTCACCCTCGCCCGCGGCGCACGGCCCGAGCGCCGGGGCGAGCAGGCCCTGGACCGGGCGCGGGAGCTCCTGGCGCGGGGCGCGGTCCTGGCGGTCAAGGGCCTCGGCGGATACCACCTCGCCTGCGCCGCCGACGACCCAGCCGCCGTGGAGGCGCTGCGCGCACGAAAGGAGCGCGGCGGCAAGCCGTTCGCGGTCATGTGCGCGGACCTCGACGCGGCGGAGCGGATCGCGCACATCAGTCCCGCGGAGCGCACGGTGCTGGCCGGCCGCCGCCGTCCGATCGTGCTGCTGCGCCGCCGCACGGCCGCGGTCGCGGCGGAGCGGGGACTGGCCGGGGGCGTCTGCCCGGGCAGTCCGCATGTGGGGGTGATGCTGCCGTACACCCCGCTGCACCGGCTGCTGTTCGGGCTGCCCGGCGATCCACCCGGCCCGCGCATGCTCGTCATGACCAGCGGCAACCGCTCGGGCGAGCCGATCGTGACCGATGACGGCGAGGCGGTCCGCCGCCTCGCCGGGATCGCCGACGCCTGGCTCTGGCACGACCGGGCCATCGCGGCGCCGTGCGACGACTCCGTGGTCCGTCTCCGCCCGGACGACGGCGGGGTGCTGGTGCTGCGCCGCTCACGCGGCTATGCGCCCTCCCCCGTCGCACTGCCGTCGGCCGTCCCGCCGACGCTGGCCGTCGGCGGCGACCTGAAGAACACGCTGTGCCTCGGCGCGGGGCACGAGGCGTGGTTCTCCCCCCACGTGGGCGACATGGCGGACCTCGCCACGGCGGAGGCGGCCGAGGCCGCGGAGCGCCGGCTGACGGAGCTGACCGGCGTCGCCCCCGGACTTCTGGCCGCCGACCGCCACCCGGGATACCTCTCGGCGCGCCGTGCCGCACGCCGCGCGGCCGGGGCGGGGTTGCCGCTGCGGCGCGTGCAGCACCACCACGCCCATGTCGCCTCCCTGATGGCCGAGCACGGCCTCGACGGAAGCGCGCCCGTCATCGGGGTGGCCTTCGACGGCACCGGCTACGGCGACGACGGCGCGGTGTGGGGCGGCGAGGTTCTGCTGGCCGACTACCGCGGATACCGGCGGCTCGCCCATCTCGCCTACGCACCGCTGCCCGGCGGGGACGCGGGCGTGGCCAACCCCTGCCGGATGGCGCTGGCCCGGCTGCGTGCGGCCGGCGTCGCCTGGGACCCGGATCTGCCGTGCACCGCGGCCTGCGCGCCCGATGAGCTGCGGCTGCTGGCACGTCAGCTGGAGCGGGGCCTCGCCTGTGTCCCCACCTCCAGCATGGGCCGGCTGTTCGACGCCGTGTCCTCCCTGGCCGGGGTGTGCCACCGGGCGGGCTACGAGGCACAGGCGGCAGTCGAGCTGGAGGCCGCCGCCGCGCGGGCGTGGGAGGGCGACGGACACGCGTACGGCTTCGGGCTGCGCGGGAGCGGTCCCGGCGGCGTCACCCTGATCGATCCCGCTCCCGTCCTGCGTGCGGCGGTCGCGGATCTGCGCGGCGGGGCGCCCGCCCCGGTCGTGGCGGCGCGGTTCCACCGGGCGGTCGCGGCGGCGGTCACCGAGGTGTGTCTGGCGGCCCGCCGGGAGACCGGGGCCGAGGCGGTGGGCCTGACCGGCGGCGTGTTCGCCAATGCGCTGCTCGACGAGGAGTGCGCCGGACGGCTGGGGGCCGCGGGACTGACCGTGCTGCGCCACGGCGAGGTGCCGCCGGGCGACGGAGGACTCGCCCTGGGCCAGCTTCTCGTGGCCGCGGGGCGGGACGGCACGACCTAGACGGCCAGTCAACGAACCAGCGACGAACCAGCGACGAACGGAGAACACCATGTGCCTGGCGGTGCCCGGCAAGGTGGTCGGGGTCTTTGAACGGGACGGCACGCCGATGGCGCGCGTCGACTTCGGCGGGGTGGTGAAGGACGTCTGCCTCGCCTATGTGCCCGAGGCGGAGGAGGGCGAGTACGTCATCGTCCATGTCGGCTTCGCCCTGCAGCTGCTCGACGAGGAGTCCGCGCGGGCCTCGCTGCGGCTCTTCGGGGAACTGGGTCTGCTGGAGGAGGAGTTCGGCGACCCCTGGAGCCGTGCGGCCGCCGAGGCCGGACTGACCGACGAACCGGCCGCCGGGCGGACGGCGGCCCTCGCACCTCAGGAGCCGCGGTGAAGTACATCGACGAATTCCACGACCCCGAACTCGCCCGCCGACTGCTGGACGACATCCACGCCACGGCCGTCACCGGCCCCTGGGCGCTGATGGAGGTCTGCGGCGGCCAGACCCACTCGATCATCCGGCACGGCATCGACCAGCTTCTGCCCGACACGGTGGAGCTGATCCACGGCCCGGGCTGCCCGGTGTGCGTGACCCCGCTGGAGATGATCGACAAGGCGCTGGAGATCGCCTCCCGGCCGGATGTGATCTTCTGTTCGTTCGGCGACATGCTGCGTGTGCCCGGCACGGGCCGCGATCTGTTCCGGGTGCGCAGCGAGGGCGGGGACGTGCGGGTGGTGTACTCGCCGATGGACGCGCTCGAACTGGCCCGCCGTCACCCGGAGAAGGAGGTCGTCTTCTTTGGCATCGGCTTCGAGACCACGGCGCCCGCGAACGCGATGACCGTGCACGAGGCGCTGCGGCTGGGCGTCCGCAACTTCAGCCTGCTGGTGTCGCATGTGCGGGTCCCCCCGGCCGTCGAGGCCATCATGGGCGCGCCGGACTGCCGGGTGCAGGCGTTCCTGGCGGCGGGCCATGTGTGCAGTGTGATGGGCACGCGGGAGTACCCGCCGCTCGCCGAGCGGCACAAGGCGCCCATCGTGGTGACGGGGTTCGAGCCGCTGGACATCCTGGAAGGGGTCCGGCGGGCCGTGCGACAGCTCGAACGCGGTGAGCACCGGGTGGAGAACGCCTATGCGCGGGCCGTCCGCGAGGAGGGCAACCCTGTCGCGCTGCGCATGATCGAGGAGGTCTTCGAGGTCGCCGACCGGGCGTGGCGCGGCATCGGGGTGATTCCCGGCAGCGGCTGGCGGCTCGCCGAGGCGTTCTGGGAGTACGACGCGGAGCGCCGCTTCGACGTGGAGTCGATGCACACCGCAGAGCCGACGATGTGCCGCAGCGGCGAGGTGCTGCAGGGGCTGATCAAGCCGCACGAGTGCGAGGCGTTCGGCGTCGCCTGCACCCCGCGCACCCCGCTCGGGGCCACGATGGTCTCCAGCGAGGGGGCCTGTGCCGCGTACTACCTCTATCGCCGCCTGGACGCCCCGGCGCGGCGGCCCGCGACTGCCCAGGAGGCGACGACCGTTGGCTGAGACCACGATCACCGTACCGGAGCCGACGACTCTTGACCCGGCCGGCTGGACCTGCCCCGCGCCGCTGCGCGACCACCCCGTGGTGGTCATGGGGCACGGGGGCGGCGGCGCGCTGTCGGGCGAGCTCACCCGGCATCTGTTCACGCCCGCGTACGGCAACGAGACGCTCGGCGGCCTCGGGGACTCGGCGGTGCTGCCGCTGCCGGGGGCGCGGCTGGCGTTCTCGACCGACTCCTTCGTCGTACGGCCGCTGTTCTTCCCCGGCGGCAGCATCGGCGACCTGGCGGTCAACGGCACGGTCAACGACCTGGCGATGAGCGGCGCCCGTGCGGCCTATCTGTCATGCGCCTTCATCCTGGAGGAGGGTGTCGGGCTGCCGGTCGTGGGACGGATCGCCGACGCGATCGGGGCGGCAGCGGCGGCGGCCGGGGTGGTGATCGCCACCGGCGACACCAAGGTCGTCGAGGCAGGGCACGGCGACGGCGTGTATGTGAACACCTCGGGGATCGGGCTGGTGCCGGACGGGGTGGACATCCGCCCCCAGCGGGCCGTTCCCGGGGACGTCGTCATCGTCAGCGGCCCGATCGGGCTGCACGGCATCGCCATCATGAGCGTGCGCGAGGGGCTGGAGTTCGGGGTGGAGGTGGAGAGCGACACCGCGCCGCTGGGCTCCCTGGTGGAGGCGATGCTCGCGGTCACCCGCGATGTGCATGTGCTGCGCGACCCGACGCGCGGCGGCCTGGGCACCGCCCTCAACGAGATCGCCGCGGCCTCGGGCACGGGCGTCGCCCTCGTCGAGCGGCATGTCCCCGTCCCGGAGGCGGTGGCGGGCGCGTGCGGATTCCTGGGCCTGGACCCGCTGTACGTCGCCAACGAGGGGCGCCTGGTGGCCTTCGTCCCGCGCACCGAGGCGGACGCGGTGCTCGCCGCGATGCGCGCCCATCCGCTGGGCACGGGCGCGGCCGTGATCGGCGAGTGCGTCGCCGAACACCCGGGGATGGTGGTCTCCCGCACCGGTCTGGGCGGCACCCGCGTGATCGATCTGCCCCTGGGCGAACAACTGCCGCGGATCTGCTGACGAAACCGCCCCGGCCGGGTGCGGCCGAGAACCGAGGCGGGCGTTGCAGGCCGCGCCGGCCGCGGCACCCGAACCCATGGACTGCGGCCCCGGCCGTGGCAGTCGGCCTGCCGACTGCCACGGCCGGGACGGTGACGGCCCGTGCCCGCCGGCGAGCGAGGGACGTCCGAGGGGATCACATGCGACACCGGTCTCTTCCCCGGCGTCAGGCGGAAGCCCGTCGGCCCGCGGTCCGCACGGACGCAGGATGTCGGCGGCGGCAGCCGCGACGCGATACGGGCCGGGTACGGCCGCGCCGTCCGCGGTGTGCGCCCCGACCCTGCCGGGCGCGGGCCGCCCACGCTTTCCGTAGGCCGCCGCGCGGACCGGCGGCACGGGCGCACGTGGTCGGTCCGCGAGAGCAGTTCGCGGGCGCGCCGACGGGGGCGAAGAGGCCCCGCCGGGTGCACCCGGCGGGGCCTTGGTGCGCGGCGCTCGGGGCCTGTCGTCCGGATCAGGCCGGATCAGGGAGCGGGGTCTGGTGCCGTGCATCGCAAGGCGGAAGAAGGAGTCCATGCGGAGCATCGGCGACTGATGACAACGCAGCGAGGTGCGGTGCCAGGGCACGCGAGCCCGGCAAGATCCGGACGACAGGCCCTGACCCTCAACCGAGCGTCGCGGCTGCCAGGAGTTCCAACTGGCCGGCCTGGGCCGTGCAGGGGAACACCAGCAGTTCTTCGCAGCCCGCTTCCGCATACGCGGCGGCGGTGTCGCGCAGTTGGGAGGCGTCCGTGATGACCGCCTTGGCCGCCATCTCCGCCTTGGGGCCGATGAAGGAGTAGTACGCGCGCAGATAGGACTCGGCTGTCTCGCGGGCGCCGGGGCCCAGGCAGGCGTACACCAGGGCCACCAGCCGCGGGGCGTCAGTGCGGCCGTGGGACCGCCAGGCCTCGCGGGCCCGGCGGGCCAGGTCCGCGTAGGCGGTGGCGGAGCTGCCGCCCGCGATCCAGCCGTCGGCGAAGCGGGCGGCTCGGGCCATCGCGGCCGGGGTGTGGCCTCCGACGATCAGCTCGGGGCCGTCCCCCTGGGGAAAGGGGCCGATGCCGGGGACCGGGCCCTTGCCGCTCCACACGTCGCGGAGTTCGCCGAGGAGGGCGTCCAGGCGCTTGCCGCGGTCGTGGTACGGCGCTCCGGTGGCGCGGAAGTCGTCGTCCCGGCCCCCTGCCGCCACACCGACGGTGAGCCGTCCGCCGGAGATCTCGTGGATGGTGGCGAGCTGTTTGGCCAGCAGAGCGGGGCCCGGCCGGTACGCGGCGATCAGGATGGAGGTCGTCAGCCGGATCTGCTCGGTCACCGCGGCCGCGGCGGCGAGCGAGGTCAGCGGCTCGTAGCTGTCGTACACCAGACGGTCGAGGCAGCCGAGGCTGGCGAAGCCGTGGTTCTCGGCCAGCCGCGCCCAGTCGACGAGCCGACGGCCGTCGATGTCCGGCACTGTGGTGGGCAGGCCCACTCCTATGTCCATCAGGGCTCCTCGGTCAGGCGGTCTTGCGGGCCGTCACCAGGGTGTTCCCGAGCGGCAGGGCATGCTGCGCGGTGTCGGTGAACCCGGCGACGCGCATCCACTGGGCGCAGTCGCCCGGGTGGTAGCCCGCACCCGCCGGGGTCATCACCAGCATGTGCAGCGACGCCACCAGCGAGGCGAGGTCGGGTTTGTCGCCGGGCATGGGGTCGTACACGAGCAGCGTTCCGCCGGGCCGCAGCGCCTTGTACGCCTTCCCGATGAGCTGCTTGCGCTCCTCCTGGGAGAAGTCGGCCAGCACATGGCCGATGACCATGGCGTCGGCCTCGGGCAGGTCGTCGGCGAAGAAGTCGCCTCCGGTGAAGTCCAGCCGTCCGGCCACGCCCAGCGTCTCGGCGTGTTCGGCGCACGGGCCGGCGTTCTGCGGGCGGTCGAAGACCCGGCCGGTCAGCTGCGGGCAGGCGCGCAGCAGCAGTCCGGCGAGGTTGCCTCGGGCGCCGCCGACGTCGACGAGCGTCGTGTAACCGGTCAGGTCGACGGCATCCAGCAGATGCGGGACGAGAGGGGCGCTCAGGGAGTCCTGCATGGCGAGGAAGACCCGCTGGGCGGCCGGGTCGCTGAGCATGGCCTCGAAGTCGCCCTCGGCCTGCGGGGCGCCGGTGCGCAGAGCCTGGGTGAGTTTCCCCCAGGCGGGGTAGAGAACGAGGTTCGCTCCCTCGAGGAAGCCGCCCGCGTAGTCCTCGCCGCGGACCAGCCGACGCCGGGCCGCCTCGCTGTTGCGGTACCGGCCGGAGGTGCGCTCCAGCAGGCCGAGCGCGACGAGCGCGTCGAAGAAGTCGGCAGCGGCGCGCGGGTGCAGCCCGAGCGCGGCGCGCAGCTCCTCGGCTCCCGCCTCCCGGTCGGCGGTCTGGTCGAGAACGGTGAACACGCCCAGCTCCAGGGCGCTCAGGAGAAGTTTGGCGGAGGCGAAGCCGAGGCCCAGCGCGGCGGTGCCGGAGGGGTCCTTGGGGTCGGTCGTCGCCTGGTCTGCAGCGCTCATGCCGGGCTGTCCTCCTTGAGGGCCTTGGGGTCGGTCGGGGGTGCGCCGGGGGTCTCGGCGTCGTCGGGGGCGAGGCCGCGTACGACCGCGTGTCTGCGCAGCGCCAGCGCTCCGCCCGCCGCCAGGGCCATCCCCGCGAGCATCAGGTAGTAGGCGTACTCGGGGATGACGTCGATCAGCCGCACCATGCCGCTGCCCGCGCCGCCGCCGAGGGCGGCGAACAGCCACAGCAGGCCGAGCATATGGGCCATGAACCTGCGTGGCAGCACGAAGGCGACGGCGGCGATGCCGACGGCCGCGACGATCAGCTCGCCGCAGGCGTGCATCAGATAGACGGTCAGCAGCCACAGGGGGGAGACCTTCTCCCCGTCCGCGGCCAGCCCGGCGGCGAGTGCCATGACGAGGAAGCTCACTCCGGTCAGAGCGAGTCCGACGGAGAACTTCACCGGAACCCCGGCCACTCCCCCGCCGGAGCGCAGCAGCAGCCATGCGAAGAGGGGCGCGAGGACCAGGATGAACAGGGGGGTCGCCGACTGGAGCCAGCTGACCGGAACATCGAAGCCGAGGACCTGGCGGTCCGTCGACTCCTTGGCGAAGAGGGTCAGCGAGGAGCCGTCCTGGGCGATCATCGACCAGAACAGGGTGGAGCCGAGGAAGATCCACAGGAAGGAGCGGAGCCGCCTGCGGTCGCCCGCGGTCAATTCGCGGCTGCGGTAGAGGACGGTGTAGGCGATGACGGGCGCGAGGATGGAGGCCATGCCGACGAGCGCGATGGCGCTGCCGGGGTTGAGCCCGCCGGAGGCGGCCATGCCGGCCAGCAGGACGGCGAGGACGCCCGCGCCGATGCCGATCCGCTGCGAGGCGCGGCGGGACTCCTCCCCGCTGAGCGGCCGGCCGGGAGCGGAGCCGATGTCCTTGAACTGGTGTCGGCTCATCCACAGTTGGAGCGTGCCGAGCAGCATGGCGGTTCCGGAGACCGCGAAGCCGAGCCGCCAGTCGACGCGTTCGCCGAGGAAGCCGGCGATGAGCGGCGAGAGCAGGGCGCTGACCTGGATGCCGACGTACATCATGGAGATGCCGGCTTCGCGGCGACCGCTGTCCTTGCCGAACATCAGGTTCAGCATGGCCTGGTGGTTCGGCTTGTAGAGGCCGAGGCCCGCGGCCAGCAGGATCAGCCCGATGGGGGTGGTCCACAGCCAGGGTGCGGCGAGGGTGAAGTGGCCGGCGGTGGTGACCCAGGCGCCCAGCAGCAGCGTGCGGCGGGGGCCGAGCAGCCGGTCGGCGACCCAGCCGCCGGGCAGGCAGAGCATGAACGCCAGGCCGATCCACGCGCCGAACAGCGCCGCGGAGTCGGCCTTGGCGAGTCCGAGGCCGCCCTCGTCGCGCGGCGCGACGGCGAACAGCACCAGGATGGCCTGCATTCCGAAGAAGCCGAACCGCTCCCACACGTCGCTCATGAAGAGCGTGCGGTACCAGGCGGGCCAGGTTCTGATGGATCCGGTGCCCGCCCCGCCGGGGCCCTGTTCGGCGCGTACGGCAGTCATGCGCTGGTCGCTCCCTCCGCGCGTGCCAGGTGCAGCCGCGGCCGGAAGGCGAGGTACAGCCCGCCCACGGCGTTCTCGGGCCGCATCGGGGCCTGCTTCTGCTCATGGACCTTGTTCAGGTTGGCCAGCGGGTTGGGGTCGCCGCTCTCCGCGCCGTTGAGGTGGGCGTGGACGCGGGAGTAGACGTCCTGGGCGTCCTCCAGGTCGGCGATGCCGGTGACGATGCGGTCGAAGGCGTCCTGGATGGACAGGCTCTCGCGCTGTTCGGTGGTGAGCTTCTGGGCGTTGTAGAAGTGGTGCTCCTTGCCGCGGTAGCTCTCGTAGAAGACCGAGACCAGGACCAGCAGCCGCTCGTAGGCGTGCCGGTAGACGGTCTGGTAGAACTCCCAGGCCTCCTTCTCCTCCGCCTCGCCGCGGAGCACGCTGCCGACGCTGGCGGCGGCGAGCATGGCGCTGTAGGTGGCCAGGTGGACCCCGGTGGACAGCAGCGGGTCGAGGAAGCAGGCGGCGTCTCCGCTGAGCAGATAGCCGGGGCCGCAGAAGGAATCGGCGGCGTACGAGTAGTCCTGTTCGACCTTCATGCCGGAGATCTGCTCGGCCCCTTCGAGGTAGCGCAGCAGATGGGGGCATTCGGCGATGGCCTTGTCGTAGACCTGCTGGATGCCGCCGAGGGTGTTCTTCTTCTCGTTGAAGATGTCCCGGCCGGTGACAAGTCCGATGCTGGTGGTGCCGTTGTGCAGCGGGATGTTCCAGAACCAGCCGTCCTCGGCGGACAGAACGGCGATGGAGCCCTCGGGGCCGCGGTCGAGCGGCTTCACGTTCTTCCAGTACGACCAGGCGGCGACATTGCGGAAGATCTCGTGGTACTGGCGGTTCTTCAGATGGCGGGCGGCGAAGACGCCGCCGCGGCCCGAGCAGTCGATCACATAGTCGAAGGTGATGCGGCCGCTGAGCGCGGGGTCCTTGGCGCCGGCCCACAGCGCGGCGACGGGGCGGTCGCCGTCGAACTCCAGCTCCTTGACGACGGTGTTCTCCACGACCTCGACGCCGAGGTCGGCCGCGTGGCGCAGCAGCAGCTCGTCGAACTCCGAACGGACCACCTGCCAGGCGTTGGTTCCGTCGTCGCCGAGGCTGTTGAAGCGGACCTCCCACTCCTCGGGGCCCCAGAAGAAGTACGCCCCGCCCTTGGGCTGGAAGCCATGGGCCTGCACCTTGTCCCAGACGCCGAGCATCTCCAGGATCGGCCGGCACGAGGGGAGGATCGACTCGCCGATGTGGTAGCGGGGGAACTGGTCCCGTTCGAGCAGTGTGACCTCGAAGCCTTCCTTGGCCAGCAGTCCTGCAGCGGTGGAGCCCGCGGGCCCTCCCCCGATGACGAGGATCTGGGTGGAACCACGCATCTGTTTCTCCATTCCTCCGAAGCTCGCGAGACGGGTTCGGACCGTCGGCTGCACCGTGCCGGGGCCGGCCGGAGGCGGAGTGGAGAACTCCTCGACATGAGGCGGGGGCGGACCCGCGGCCTCGAGCCGGGTTCAAGCCGGAACTGGTCGTCTGGTGGCGCAAAGTCGGCGCTGTTGCCGAAACCCGAAGGAGACGAGATGCCTTCCATCGCTGTAAGACGCTGGGCCGCGGGTGCCGCGGCGACGACGCTGTTGACCGTCGGACTGGCCGCCGGCGCGCCCGCGGGGGCCGCGCCGACGACTGAGCGGCAGCCGACCGCCGTCACGACGACCGAGGTCCGGTACGGTCAGCCGGGCCTGTACGCCAGGAACATCGACACGCTGATGGCGTTCTACCGCGACGGACTCGGCTTCGACATCCTGTACCGCTTCCCGGA
Source organism: Streptomyces chengmaiensis (assembly GCF_029846775.1). Classification (NCBI taxonomy): domain Bacteria; kingdom Bacillati; phylum Actinomycetota; class Actinomycetes; order Kitasatosporales; family Streptomycetaceae; genus Streptomyces; species Streptomyces chengmaiensis. The sequence goes on along the minus strand of NZ_JARWBG010000021.1, from coordinate 67,723 downwards.
GACGGGGCCCGGGGTGTTCGGCACGGTCGTCATGGGCGACTACTACATCACCGTCTCGACCTACGACGTGGTCAGGCAGGCGACGGGGATGCAGAACATAGGCCGCACCTGGCGCAAGCAGTCGGAGCTGGTGGTGATCGTGGCGGATGTGGACGCCGCGTACAAGCAGGCGCTGAAGGCCGGGGCGAAGTCGCTGATGGCGCCCAAGGACCAGCCGTGGGGAGAGCGTTCGGCGTACGTCGGGGACCCGGAGGGCAATCTGGTGCAGCTCTCCACGCACAACGAGTAGACACACGGCCCGACGCGGACGGGCAGCGGCCGGCCCCGGCTACGGGGGGCCGAGCGACAGACGACAGGACCGACAGACGACAGGGGCGTGCATCCCGAAGGATGCACGCCCCCCTGCGGTGTGCGCGCCGTGTGCTCAGCGGTTCTGCCGGCGTCCGGGGCGTTCGGCGGCGCCCATGGAAACGCGGGCCGTGTCGGCCTACGGCCCGCCTCCTGGGCGCGACCGGCCACGACGTGCCCGCACAGCTCGACAGCCGGTCGTCGGCGCTTCCGGCGAAATACTCAGGCGGCGCGGGCGGCGACGTTCACCGGCCGGTCCCAGTCCACGCGGTACGAGTAGACGGGGTCGGTGGCCTTGACGCCCAGCTTGAGGAAGAACGGCAGCACCAGGTCGCGTACGGCCCGCTGGAAGCCGTTGGCCGCGGCCTTCTGGTTGCCGGTCTTGCGCCCCTCCTTGATGATCTTCTCGACGCGCTCCTTGCGCAGCGCCTGGAAGGCGGCGAACGCCCGCTCGGGGGTGGGCAGATCGCGCAGGCACTTGGTGAGCACGATGGAGTCCTCCATCGCCATGGACGCACCCTGGCCGACGTGCGGCGAGGTGGCGTGTGCCGCGTCGCCGACGAGGCACACGCGCTCACGGTGCCAGGTGGGGATGGACAGCATGTCGTAGATCGGATAGCCGATGATGCCGTCGGAGGTGGAGTCGATGATCGCGCTCACCGGATGGTGGTCGTCCCGGTGCTTGTCGAGCAGCTTCTTCTTCCAGGTCTCGTGGGGGACCTTGTCCAGCTCGCCGCGGCCGGGCTCGGCCGCCTGGTGGTAGTTCTCGAACCAGTAGATCTCTCCGCCGGGAATGGTCTGGTAGCCGAAGAAGCCCTTGAGGCAGAACGACATCCGCATCACCCCGTCGGCGGGGGCGGCCTGGTCGCTGCGGGTGTAGCCGGCGGTGCCGATGACTCCCGTGTACTCCGGGTGCGGGGCGTCCGGCAGCACGGTGTATCGGGTCTTGGAATGGATGCCGTCACAGCCGACGAGGAAGTCGCCCTCCGCGGCGGAACCGTCGGTGAATTGGGCCCGCACCCCCGTCTCGGTGTGCTCCATGCTGCTGAACCGCTTGCCGAACTCGATCGGAACGCCGCGGCCCTGCGCCGCCTCGCGCAGCGCCTTGTTGAGCAGACCGCGCTTGATCAGCAGCGTCTGGGCCGGATTCTCCCCGAGCACCTTTCCCTTGTGGTTCAGGAAAGCGGTCGACGTAGTGTACGACCCGTACTTCTCGACGTCGTCGAACACTCCGAGGGTCTTCAGTACCGCCATTCCGTTCGGCGCCAGATTCAGGAATGCTCCGGCACTGTCCCTGGGTTCCTCCCCCGCCTCGTAGACAACGGCCTCAATGCCGATCCTCTGGAGAAACATGGCCAGGGTGGGGCCTGCGATGCCGCATCCGATCAAAATGGCTTTCCTGGGTGCAGCCGGTGCTCCGCCGCCCATGTTCAACCTCGATTCCCCTGTGAAGGGAGTAGCGCTGCTGCTGGTTTGCCGTGCTTGCTGTGCGCGCTCAGGATAGGAAGAGCCGCTTGCGCCTTGCTAGAGAGCGCTCCGACGGCCCTTCCTTCACCCCTGTGCCTCTAGTCCTTCTCGAGTTCCACTCGAGGCAGCGCCTTTTCCATCCAGCTCGGCAGCGACCAGGCATGGCGTCCCATCAGCTGCATGGCAGCGGGGACGATCAGACAGCGGACGATCACGGCGTCGATGAAGATGGCGACGGCGAGGCCGAATCCGAACTGACGCAGCATCCGGTCATGGCTGAGCATGAAGGCGCCGAAGACGACGATCATGATGGCGCCGGCGGCCGTGATGACCGCGCCGGTGCGGGCCAGGCCCTCGCGCACCGCCCGGGCGTGGTCGCGGGTCGCCTGCCACTCCTCGCGCATCCGGGAGATCAGGAAGATCTCGTAGTCCATGGAGAGGCCGAAGACGATCGCGAAGATCATGATCGGCAGGAACGCCTCGATGGGCCCCTTGTCAACGCCGAGCCAGCCGTGTTGGAAGACGAGCGTGACCGCGCCGAGCGCCGCGCCGATGCTCAGCAGATTGAGCACGGCCGCCTTGAGCGGGATGAGCACGGAGCGGAACACCGCCATCAGCAGCAGCACGGAAAGGCCGACCACGATGGCGACGAAGAGCGCCATCCTGGCGGCGACGGTGTCGGAGTAGTCCACGATGGCCGCGGTCGCGCCGCCCACCGCGAACTCCGCTCCGGTCTCGTTCGCCACCTGCGGGAGCACCTCGTCCCGCAGATCGTGCAGCAGTTCTGTGGTCTGCTCGTCCTGCGGCGAGGTCTTCGGATAGGCGATGACCAGGGCGGCCCGGCCGTCCTCGGTGGGGATCGGGTCGCTGGCGCCCGCGACGCCGGAGACCGAGCCGAGCCGCTCGGTGAGCGCGGCCGCGGCCTGCTGTGAGCCTTCGCCCCCGTCGGCCACCACGATCAGCGGGCCGTTGAAGCCGGGGCCGAAGCCGTCGGCCAGCAGGTCGTACGCGGTGCGGCTGGTGGCCGTCGTCGGCTCGTTGCCCGCGTCGGCCAGCCCCAGGCGCATGCCCAGGACCGGGGCGGACAGCGCCCCGAGCGCCAGCACCGCCACGGCCAGAGCGGCGATGGGACGCCGCTGCACGACCGCGCCCCAGCGCCGCCAGCCGGTGCCGTCGGTGCTCTTGCCCCGCGCGGCCTTCTTCTCCGCCCGCGCGGTGAACTGCCGGGCGAACCGCTTGCCGAAGATCCCCAGCAGCGCGGGCAGCAGCGTCAGCGAGGCCAGCATGGTGATCAGCACCGTGAGGCTCACCGCGATCGCCGTGCCGCGCAGCATGCCGAGCCCCAGCGCGACCAGGCCCAGCAGCGCGATGATCACGGTGCAGCCGGCGAAGAAGACGGTGCGCCCCGCGACGTCAAGGGCCCGCTCGGCGGCCTTGTCGGGGGCGACTCCTCGGACCAGCTCCGCACGGTATCTGGCGAAGATCAGCAGGGCGTAGTCGATGCCGACGCCGAGGCCGACGAGCATCATCACATACGGGGTGAAGCTGGCGATGGTGAACAGATGCGAGGCCAGCACGATCAGGCCCATGGTGGAGCCCACCGCGAACACGGCGGTGATCACGGGCAGTCCGGCGGCGATGACCGTGCCGAACATGAACACCAGGATGACCAGCGCGGCGATGATGCCCGCGCCCTCGGCCGCGCCGCCCGCCGGGACGTCCAGCTCACGGGCGGGCTCGCCGCCCAGCTCGACCGCCAGCTCCTCGGTCTGCGCCGTGCGCGCGGTGTCCAGGATCCGCTGGGTGTCGGCGATCTCCATCTCCTCGTCGGGCACATCGAGGGAGACGGTGGCGAAACCGATCGTGCCGTCCTGGGAGATGGCCGCCCCGTCGTCGTACAGACTGCGCACCTGGCTCACATGCGGCAGCCCGGACACCTTGTCGAGCATCGCCTCGACCGCGGTGACCGTGCCGGGGGCGCGCAGTCCGGCCTCGCTGTGCAGCACGATCTCGACCGAGCCGCCGGCGCTGGCGGGCGAGTGCTCCTTCAGGAGCTCCACGGCACGCTGGGACTCGGTGTCGGGGAGGGTGTAGTCGTCGCGGTACTTCTCCCCGAGGGCGGACGCGGCCGCCCACACGCCGACCAGCACGACCACCCACAGGGCAAGTGCGGACCACTTGCGCCGGCCGGCGAGCCGGGCCATCCGTGCGAAGACGCCGGCCCGTTCGGGGGGCTCGGCATTCGGTGTCGGTGTCTTCTCGTCAGGCGTGACGGTCACGGAGCCCTCCTCACACTTCGGGAGTCCATCAACCCAAGCCCGGCTCGCCGGTGACTACAGACCCGCTCAACGCCCGGCTTGAGCGAGGCTGTAGAGGCCGCTGGCAGGGTGACCGCGCCCTCTCGGCCGTTCCACGTCCGCGAGGCGCGCTACCGCGCAGCGCGTGAGCCGGACTGACGGAGGACCGGATGGCCGTGCCGGAGACGACCCGTACGACGGGGGCGGGGCCAGAGCCGCATCCCCGCCGCCGGATGATGCTCTCCCTGATGCTCGTGGCGTTGTTCATGAACCTGCTGGACGTCACCGTGGTCACCGTGGCGCTGCCGGCGATGCGCGACGGACTGGGCGCCGGCCATGCGGCTTCGCAGTGGTTCCTGGCCGCGTACACGCTGGCTTTCGGCGCAGGGGTCATCACCGGCGGGCGGCTGGGCGACCGGTACGGGCGCCGCACGCTGTTCCTGCTGGGCGTGGGCTGCTTCACCGCGGCCTCCGCGGCCTGCGGGCTCGCGCCCGACGCCCCCTTCATGATCGTGGCACGGACGCTCCAGGGGCTGGCCGCCGCCCTGATGGTGCCGCAGGTGATGGCGACGGTGTACGCGGTCTTCCCGCTGCGGGAACGGGCCGGGGCCAGCGCGGCGTTCGGCGCGGTGACCGGAGTCGCCTCGGTGGTCGGGCCGCTGCTGGGCGGGGTGTTCGTGACATACGACGTCGCGGGGCTCGGCTGGCGCGGCCTCTTCCTGATCAATGTGCCGGTGGGGCTGGTCGCTCTGGCCGCCTCCTGGGCGCTCATCCCCGACACCCGCGCCGAGCGACCGCTGCGGATGGATCTGGTGGGCGTGGCGCTGGTGACGGCCGGTCTGCTGTGTGCGCTGTATCCGCTGGTGCAGGGCGAGGACGCCGGGTGGCCGGCCTGGATGCTGATCTCGCTGGCGTGCGCGCCGCCGCTGCTGGCGCTGTACGCGGCACACGCACGGGTCAAGGACCGCCGGGACCGCTCGGCGCTGGTGCCGCTGCGGCTGTTCGCGCTGCCGGGTTTCAGCCCGGCCGTCGCGGTGCTGTTCACCGTGCACATCGTGATGATCGCCTTCTTTGTCGCGGTCTCCGTGACCCTGCAGAACGGCCTGGGCTACACCGCGCTGCGCACCGGTCTGACGTTTCTGCCGTGGGCCGTCGGCGGCGGGATCGCCTCCCAACTGCTGCGCTGGGCCGTGCCCCGGCTGGGCCGGAACGCGGTGAGTCTGGGCGCGCTGCTGGCCGCGGCAGGGCTGCTGTGGTTCGCACTGGCGCTGGACGCCGACGCCGCGTGGTGGCAGCTGGCGCCGGGAACCTTTCTCGGCGGGGTGGGAACGGTGGCGGTGATCGGCCCGGCCTTCATGTACGCGGGGACGGGTGTGGAGCCGGGCGACGCGGGGGCGGCTTCGGGCGCGTGCGGCGCCTCCGTCCAGCTGGGCGGAGCGTTGGGCACCGCGCTCCTGGGGGTGCTGCTGCTGAGCGGGCTGCCCGTGTCCGCGGGGACCGGTCCGCCGGCGGGAAGCGAAGAGGCGTCCGCTGCCGCCGAAGCGTTCGCGGACGCCTTCGGTGCGTTCCACCCGTACGCGGTGGGGGGCCTGGTGCTGGTGGCGCTGATCGCCCAGGCCCTCCCACGTGATGCCACGCCCTATCGCTGATCCGGCCGTCGACGGCGTGCCGGCCGGAGCGGTCGGAGCGCCTCTCCGAGCGTCCCGAACGTGCCGGGCGTCATCATGCCCGGCGAGCGCGGACCATCAGCTGCTGAGCGCCGGACAGGCCCCATCCGTACGGCTCGAACTCCTTCTGGAGGACGTCGACATGCAGATAGCGGTCCATGAGCGCGTTGAGCGCGATCGTGCCCTCCAACCGGGCCAGCGGCGCCCCGAGGCAGAAATGCACACCGTGGCCGAGACCGAGGTGCGCATTGTGCTCCCGCCGGCAGTCGAAGCGTTCGGCGTCGGGGAACTGCCGCTCGTCGTGGTTGGCGGACAGCAGCCAGGCCTCGATCATCTGGTCGGGCGGGACGAGCACCCCCGCGACCTCGGTCTCCTTCACGGCGACGCGCTTGGTGTGCATGAAGGGGGTGCGCAGCCGCAGCACCTCCTCCACCGCCCCGCTCACCAGTGAGCGGTCGTCGCGGACGTCGTCGTAGGCGCCGGGCGCCTCGTCGAAGCAGAGCAGTGCGTTGGCGAGGAGCACCACGGTGGTGACATGCCCCGTCATCAGCAGCAGCCCGGCAAAGGTGGAGACTTCCTCTTCGTCCATGCGTTCACCGTCGACCTCCGCGGCGACGAGCCTGCTGATGAGGTCGTCCCGCGGGTGGGTGCGGCGGCTGCGGCAGTGTTCGCCGAGATACTCGGTGGTGGCCTTCACCGCGCCCTCGACGGACTCGATCAGCTCCGGACTGTTGGGGTCCGCGCCGTCCGCGAACCGGATGGTCTCCGCCCACTCCCTGAACAGGGGCTGGTCGGAGGCGGGAACGCCGAGCAGTTCGGCGATGACCGTCACCGGCAGCGGATAGGCGAAGTCGCGGACGAGGTCAAACTCCTCCTTGTCCGCCACCTCGTCCAGCAGGTTCCTGCTGATCTCGGTGATGCGGGGAGCGAGCGCGTCGATGGCCCTGCGGGTGAAGACCGACGACACCAGCGTGCGCATCGTCCGGTGCAGCGGCGGGTCCATCAGGGTGAGGTCGCCGCGGGAGATGCGCTGCTGGTCGGGGACGACCCGCGTCTGGTCGGCGGAGAACTCCTCGTACTCGGTGATGACACGCTGGACGTCCTTGTGGCGGAACACATGCCAGACCCCGTGCTGATCCTGCCAGACGGGATGCTCATCTCTCATGGTCTTCAGCCACGCAAAAAGCTTTCTTCCGCCGTCGTCCATGGCGGGCTTCGGTGGTGCCGGGGACTGTGCGATCACAGTGTCTACCTCCGGTTATCCGCTGTCCGCGAGCAAGGTCACCTCGACGCTCGCCGCCATGGCTCGAACAGAACTCGAACACGATCGAAAATCAGCCGCACCGGTGAAAGCGCTCTCTCCAGGGTGATTCCCATGGCATTCGAGCGGGGCTTGAGATCTCCGCACCAATCTGGGCCGGTGAAGGTCAATCATGGCGCCATGACCCATCATGCACAGGGCAACGGACAGGGAGCCGGCCCCGACGGACGCGGAGGAAGGCAGGCCCGCGGTGAGAAAAGGCCTCGCACGCTGCGGCGGCGGCTGTTCCTCACCGCATCGGGCGTGTTAGGCGGCGGAGTGCTGCTCGGCGGCGCATACGCCGTCAACTTCGCATCCGTGTACGGCGACCGGAAGATGACCAACCTCGGCACCCTGTCGTTCGCCAACAAAGTCCGAATCCCCCCGCTTCTGGAAGGCACGTCCGACGGCTCGGGCGGAAGGCGCTTCACCCTCACGGCACAGGAGGGCGCCAGCGAGCTGATCCCGGGGAAGCAGACGCCGACCTGGGGCGTGAACGGCGCGTTCCTGGGCCCCACCCTGCGCGCCCGGCGCGGCGACAGAGTCTCCGTCCACTTCACCAACAAGCTGCCCGAGACGACCACGATGCACTGGCACGGCATGCATCTGCCCGCCGTCAACGACGGCGGCCCGCACCAGTCCGTGGTGCCGGGGGCGGTGTGGCGGCCGGAGTGGGAGATCGTCCAGCCCGCGTCCACGCTCTGGTACCACCCGCATCCGCACGGCCAGACCGCCGACCATGTCTCACGGGGCCTCGCGGGCATGTTCATCCTGGACGACGACGCCTCCGACGGCGCGGGACTGCCCGGCCGGTACGGCGTCGACGACATCCCGCTGATCCTCCAGGACCGCGAGTTCAACGACGACGGCTCCATCGAGCTGCGCAACGTCTCCACGCTGGAGAGCTTCGCCGGCGTCGGCAACATCGGGGTGCTCGGCGACACGATCCTGGTCAACGGCACCTACGACCCGTATCTGAGGGTCACCACCACACTGGTGCGGCTGCGACTGATGAACGGTTCCAACGCCCGCGTCTTCAACCTCGGTTTCACCGACAACCGGGAGTTCACCCTCGTCGCGCTGGAGAACGGGCTGGTGGCCAAACCTGTGCCGCTGCGCCGCATCCAGCTCGCGCCCGCCGAGCGCGCGGAGGTCGTCGTGGCGGTCGAGCCCGGCGAGCGCACCGTGCTGCGCAGCTTTCCGCCCGACATCGGCGTCGGCTTCCCGACCAAGCGGCTCGACGGCGGCGAGGACACCTTCGACATGATCGAACTGCGTGCCGACAAGCGGCTGACCGAGTCGCCCCCCGTGCCGGACCGGCTGCGCGGCGCACCCGCCCCGATCGAGCTGCCCGACTCGCCCCGCGTACGCCGTTTCCGCCTCAGCGGCACCAACATCAACGGCAAGAAGATGGACATGGAACGCATCGACGAGGTGTGCCCGGCGGGCCGGGTGGAGGTCTGGGAGGTCGAGGGCAACGCGGACGGCGTCCACAGCTTCCATATCCACGGTCTCAGCTTCAACGTCCTGCAGTACGCGGGAAACAAGCCGGCGGCGCATCTGGTCGGTGCGAAGGACACCGTGTACGTGCCGCCGGGGGACATGGTGCGACTGGCCGTGGCGCTGCCCGACTACACGGACGAGAAGAAGCCCTACATGTTCCACTGCCATCAGCTGCGCCACGAGGACCAGGGGATGATGGGGCAGTTCACCGTCGTGAAGCCCGGGTCCGAGGGGGATGCGCCGCGGCAGATCATCGCCTACGCACGGCATTAGTCCCCCACCCCGCCCCGTTCCCGCAACCGGGGCAGGCCCCCGGGCCCCCGTACGGCCTTCGGCCGTGTCCTCGACCGCCGGACGGGCTTGGAAATCAAGCACCGCCCCGGGGGTACCGCCCGGCGGCAGCCGGGGGAGATCGAGGCCCCGGGGGTCCGGGGCGGAGCCCCGGTTACGGGATGGGTCGGGGCTGGGGAAACACCACCGGAGGAGCCATGAAACCGTCCACCCCCACCGCCCTCGTCACCGGCGCCAACCGCGGCCTGGGCCTCGCCGTCGCCGCACGGTTGCATTCCGACGGATGTCGGGTCGTGGTCGCGGCACGTGACCGGGAGGCGGCGGACAAGGCCGCGGCGGGCCTCGGGGAAGGGGCGCGGGGCGTGGCGCTGGACGTCACGGACCCGGCGTCTGTGTCGCTGGCCGTGCAGCAGGCCGGCGAAGTAGACGTCCTCGTCAACAACGCGGGCATCCAACTGGACTGGGGGGAGCGCCCCAGCGACGTCGACCTGGAGCTGGTGCGCCGCACCCTGGAGGTCAATCTGTACGGCTCGTGGCGGGTGGCCCAGGCGGTGGTGCCGCAGATGGTGCGCCGCGGCTGGGGCCGGGTGGTCAACGTCTCCAGCGGGACGGGCTCGTTCGCCTTCGGCATCGCCGAGATGTGTCCGGCGTACTCGGTCTCCAAGGTGTCGCTGAACGCGCTCACCGTGATGCTGGCCAAGGAGACCGCGGGCACGGGCGTGCTGGTGAACGCGATCAACCCGGGCATGGTGCGCACCCGGATGCGGCCGGACGCCGAGCAGACCCCCGAGGCCGCGGCGGAGCACATCGTCCGGGCGGCGACGCTGCCCGACGACGGACCGTCCGGGGTGTTCCTCCGCCGGGACGCCGTCATGGACTGGTGAGGGGCGCGGAGAAGCGCGACGAGACACCAGCGAGGCCCGGTTCCCCGTCAGGGGAGCCGGGCCTCGCTCGGCGGGCGTCTCAGCGGCGCGTGTCGAGGAAGGACGTGTCGTGCTTGCCGTCGCGGAAGGCCGGGTCGGCGAGCACATCCCGCAGCAGCGGGATCGTGGTGTGCACCCCGGGGCCCGAGATGCGGAACTCGGCGAGGGCCCGGTCCATCCGGTCCAGGGCCCGGTCGCGGTCGGGCGCCCAGGTGATGACCTTGGCGAGCAGGGAGTCGTAGTGGGACGGCACCCGCCAGCCGGCGTAGCCGTGGGTGTCGACCCGGACGAAGGGGCCGCCCGGCGGGACGAACTGCTCGAGCGTTCCCGGGCTCGGGGCGAAGTCGCGTGCCGGGTCCTCGGCGTTGACCCGGCATTCGACGGCCGCGCCGCGCGGCTGAAGGTCGTCCTGGGTGAAGCGCAGCTCCTCCCCCGCGGCGACCTGGATCTGCTCGCGGACCAGGTCGACGCCGAACACGGCCTCGGTGACCGGGTGCTCCACCTGGATGCGGCAGTTCATCTCCATGAAGGAGAAGCCCTCGTCGTGGACGAGGAATTCGAAGGTGCCGGCGCCGGTGTAGCCGACGGCCCGGGCGCCGCGCACGGCGGCGCGGGCCATGGCTGCGGTGAGCTCCTTGTGCAAGCCGGGCCCCGGGCTCTCCTCGATCAGCTTCTGGTGGCGGCGCTGCACGGAGCAGTCGCGTTCACCGAGGTGCAGCACCGTGCCGTGGCCGTCGGCGAGCACCTGCACCTCGATATGGCGGGCGCTGTCGCAGAACCGTTCCAGATAGACGCGGTTGTCGCCGAAGACGGCCTGCGCGGTGGCGCGGGTCTGCCGATAGGCGGGCAGCAGCTCGCTCGGCTGCCGTACGACCGTCATGCCGCGGCCGCCCCCGCCCGCCGCCGCCTTGATGATCAGTGGAAAGCCGATGCGGGCGGCGAGGTCGGCTGCCTCCGCCGCGCTGTCGACGGTGCCGGGGCTGCCGGGCAGGACGGGCAGCCCGGCGTCCGTCATCAGCTCGCGGGCCACGGCCTTGTCGCCGAGGCGGGAGAGGACCTCGGGCCGGGGGCCGATGAAGACAAGGCCGTTGTCGGCGCAGATCTCGGCGAAGTCGGGATCCTCGGAGAGGAAGCCATAGCCGGGGTGGACGGCCTGAGCGCCGGTGCTCAGGGCGGCCTCGATCACGGCGGGGGCGGAGAGATAGCTCTTGCGGGGCGCGCCGGGGCCGATCTGCACGGCCGCGTCGGCGGCCCGCACATGGGCGCCGTCCCTGTCCGCGGTGGAGTGCACGGCGACGGTGCGGATGCCCATCTCCTTGCACGTCCTGATCACTCTGAGCGCTATCTCGCCGCGGTTGGCGACCAGGATGGTGTCGAATGGCACGGTCAGTCCTCCCCGGCCCCGCCCGCGGGCTCCTCGGGGTCGACCAGCACCAGGGGCTGGCCGTACTCGACCGGGGCGCCGTCGGCGACCAGCACCTCCACGACACGGCCGGCGCGGGTCGCCTCCAGGGGGTTCATCAGCTTCATCGCCTCGATGATGCCGAGCTGCTGGCCGACCTCGACGCGGTCGCCGGGCCGCACGAAGGGCGGGGCCCCGGGCGAGGGTGCCACGTAGTAGGTGCCGACCAGCGGCGCGCATTCATGGTGGCCCTCGACGGTGTCCTCGATGCGGTCGAGTGTCGCCGGCTCACGCGCGGCGGCAGCGGTCTGCTGCTGCTCGTCCCACTCCACCTCGACGCTGGCCGCGCCGAGGGTGACGCGCACCCGGCGGGGGTGCCCGGCCCCCACCCGGACCACGTCCGCGATGCTGCGGCAGATGTCGGTGAGTGCCAGGGCGCTGGTGTCGTAGTCCAGGCCGGCCAGTGGGTCGTCGGTGGGGGCGGTGCGGAGACTCTCCTTGGTGACTTCGCTCATCGGTCTCTCTCCGTAGTACCTGCTGCCGTTGCCGTTGCCGTTGTGGCCGCGGCGCCCGTTGTGGCCGTTCTGGCGGATCACGGCCGCGCTCCCGAGGAGGCCGGCACGTCCTGGGCCAGGCCGAAGGCGCGGAAGCGCCGGCGGCGGGCGGCGGGCGAGACGGTCCTGGAGCGCAGCTCGCGCAGCGCGGCCACGGCTGCCCGGCGGATGGAGTCGCTCATGGCGGAGGTGTCCGTGTGCCCGCCGCCCTCGGGCTCCGGTATGACTGCGTCGACGACGCCGAGGCGCAGCAGCGAGGCGGCGTCCAGGGCGAGTTCGTCGGCTGCGACGGCGGCCTCGGCCGCGTTCTTCCACAGGATTGCGGCACAGCCCTCGGGGCTGATCACCGAGTAGGTGGCGTTGGCGCACATCAGCACCCGGTCGGCGACGCCGAGCGCGAGCGCCCCGCCGCTGCCGCCCTCGCCGGTCACCACGGCGACCACCGGGACGGGCAGCGAGCCCATCAGCCGCAGGTTCTCGGCGATGGCGACGGACTGGCCCTTCTCCTCGGCGGTCAGTCCGGGGTAGGCGCCGGGGGTGTCGATGAGGGTGACGACCGGGACGCCGAGTTTGGCCGCCAGCCGCATCAGCCGGGCGGCCTTGCGGTAGCCGGCCGGTGAGGGCATGCCGAAGTTGCGGCCGACGAGTTCGGCGGTGGTGTGGCCCTTCTGGTGGCCGATCACCATCACGGGCAGTCCGTCGAGCCGGCCGAGGCCTCCGACGACGGCCGGGCACTCCTCGCCGGCCCGGTCGCCGTGGAGTTCGACGAAGCCGTCGAGCCAGAAGCCGATGTGCTCCAGGGCGGTGGGCCGGCCCGACTCGCGCGCCAGCTGGACGCAGTCCCAGGCGGGGAGCTGGTCGAGGAGCTGGCTGTCGCGGACGGCCGGGTCGTCCTCTTCGGCGCCCCAGTCGGGTCCGGGGTCGTCGGCGACGGCGAGCAGTCTGCTGAGCCGGCCGCGCAGTTCGGCGCGTGGCCAGACGTCGTCGACGAGGCCGTGCTCCAGCAGGAACTCGGCGGTCTGGAAGCCGTCGGGCAGCCGCTGCCCGATGGTCTGCTCGATGACGCGGGGCCCGGCGAAGCCCATACGGGCGCCGGGCTCTGCGACCACCACGTCCGACAGGGTGGCGAAGGACGCGGCGACGCCGCCGTACGTCGGGTCGGTGACGAGGGTGACGGTGAGCAGCCCGGCCTCGTCCAGCTCGGCGAGCGCGTTGGACGTCTTGGCCATCTGCATCAGCGAGAGCGCGCCCTCCTGCATCCGGGCGCCGCCGGAGGCGGTGACGATCAGCAGGGGGGTGCGGTCCGCAAGCGCGGTCTCCGCGGCGGTGGTGATCGCCTCGCCCGCGGCGACGCCGAGGCTGCCGCCGAAGAAGCGGAAGTCCATGACGGCGGCGACCAGGGGGCGTCCTTCGACACGGCCGCGGACCACCAGCACGGCGTCCTGCTGCCCGGTGCGCGCCCTGGCCCGCTCCAGCCGCTCGGCGTAGGGCCGCTGGTCCACGAAGTCCAGCGGGTTGTGCTGGGTGGCGGGCACCTGGACCGGCCGGGCGCTGCCCTCGTCGAGGAGCTGCGCGATCCGGGTGGGCGCGTCCAGCCGGGCGTGCGCACCGCACTCGGGGCAGACGCGCAGCAGACGCGTATAGCGCTTGCCGTAGACCAGGGAGCGGCAGCCGGAGCAGGAGACCCAGGCCGCCTGCTCGGCCGCCGCCTTCTGTGCCTTGCCTGCGGATGGAAGCGTGGTGGTCATCTGTGCTTGCCCTTCAGTAGGCCGGCCGTCAGTAGGCCGCCTCCACTTCGTAGACGCCGAACGGCGAGGCGAGCCGGGTGTCGCGGTACGGGCGCAGAGGCGCGGTGTCCTCGCGGTGCTCCGCGCCCTCCTCCCAGCGGCGGAAGGCGGCGAGGTCGGACCAGCGGCTCACGACGACGAGCGCGGTGGGGTCCAGCGGGGAGCGCAGCAGTTCGTTGCCGAGCATGCCGGGAACTCCCTCGAGCCGCTTGCTGACCAGGTGGTAGGCCTCGCGGACCGCCTGGAGCTGCTCGTCGTCGCAGGCCGCCTGGTAGACCAGGACGCGTACTTCACGCGCCATGCGAGGCGGCCTTGCCCTCGATGTGCGCCACCACCCGCATGGTGTTGAACGAGCCCTTGCCGCGGTAGGCCTGGAGGCGTTCGCGGTGGGCGAGGTGGGCGTCGCTGGACTCGAAGGCGCGGAAGCCCGCTTCGTCGGTCCAGTCGCTGACGATGAAGTAGACGCTGTCCTCGTCGTTGTCCTTGGACAGCCACTGGCCGAGACATGCGGAGTGGCCGGTGACGGCCTCGGTGGAGCCGCGCCAGGCCTTTTCGAAGTCGGCCTCCATGCCGGGGTTGATCTCCATGCGGAGCAGGACCCGGAAGGCGCCCTCGCCGTTCGTCTGTGCGGTCATCAGGAGATCCCTCCGTCGACGCCGATGGTGGCCCCGGTGACATACCGGGAGAGGTCGCTGGCGAGCCAGAGGACGGCGCCCGCGACCTCGTCGGGCGTGCCGAGCCGGCCGAGCGCGGTCTTGGCGCTGTACCGCTCGATCATCAGCTTCTGCTGTTCCTCGGGCATCTTGTGCAGGTTCTCGGTCTCGATGACGCCGAGTGCGACGACGTTGAACCGGATGCCCTGGCCGCCGAACTCCTTGGCCAGGGAGCGGTTCAGGCCGACGAGGGCGGCCTTCGTGGCGGTGTAGTGGGAGCGCAGCGGAATGCCGGCCTCGACGGCCTTGGAGCCGATGCTGACGACGGACGCGCCCGAGCCGAGCAGCGGCAGCGCCTTCTGGATCACCAGATGGACGCCGGTGACATTGGTGTCGATGATCCGCCGCCACTCCTCGAACGGGAGCTCCGCGTAGGGGATGTGGCTGATGGCGCCCGCATTGTTCACGATCAGGTCGAGGTGGCCGTAGTGCTCCTTGGCGGCGTCCACCAGGGCGGTCACATCGGCCGGGTCGGCGACGTCCGCCTTGACGACGTGGTGGTCGCCCGCGGTCTCGCCGAGTTCCTTCTGCAGTGAGGCGACGGCGTCGCTTTCGGTGCGGTAGCAGGTCAGGACATCGACGCCGGCCTGGGCCAGCGCCCGGACGATGCCCCGGCCGACTCCCCGGGTGCCGCCGGTGACCAGGGCTTTCCTGCCCGTGAGGCCGAGATCCATGGATGGTCCTCCATCGAAGTGCGGTAAGTTGCAGGGCTGTTCGCCAAGCGATCAGAGCAGCAGGGCGAGTGCGGCGCAGTTGACCAGGAGCGCGAGTACGGTGAGCCAGCTGCGCCGGGCGTTCCAGGCGCCCCAGTTCCAGCGCGGGTCGTTGGCTTCGAAGTCGTCCGGCAGAGCGTCCGGGTCGAGGGTCTGCACCCATTTGTTGACCGGGACGTTCTTGGTCAGCGAGATGGTGACGGTGACCGCGGCGAGCGCGGCGCCGACGATGAACAGGGTGCGGACCGCGTTGTCGGGGGCGATCACGGCCAGGACGACATCGCCGACCAGGGTCCCGAGCAGGCACAGCGGCATCGCCGGGTCGTAGCGCGAGGCGAAGAAGGCGTGTGCGTGCACATAGCGGTCGGCGGGCAGCGCCGCGAGCAGCGGCCAGCCGCCGAGCTGGGTGCCGAAGAGCACTCCGGCGGCAAGTCCGTTGAGCAGGACGACCGCGGGGACCAGATAGGCGATCACCGGTGTTCTCCTCCGCTCCCCCTAGCCGGCCGTGGTCCGACGGGCGGCTTCGGCTTCGACCTTCTGCTTGATGAGGTTCATCTGGACGCCGGTGTTGCGGTTGAGGTGCTCGGTCATGCCGGCGTCGCTGACGGGGGCCTGGGGCTTCATATGGAAGTCCTGCACCCAGCGCATCCGCACTCCGCCGTCCTCCTGGGTGTACTCCCAGTACAGGCGCATGTACTCGAACGGTCCGGTCTCGACCCGGTGGGCGTGGACGGTGCGGGCCGCGGGGTCGGGGATGCGCTTGGAGACCCAGCTCCAGACGTTGCCGTCCTCGCCGGGGTGCATCGTCAGCCGGAAGGTGATCTCCTTGCCGTCCTCCTCGATCACCTCCACGGAGGCGTATTCGCTGAACAGCTGCGGCCAGGACCTCAGATCGTTCGTCATGTCCCAGACCAGGTCCATCGGCGCGTCGATGAGGATGCTGTTGTCGGTGTGGCCCGCCATGGCGGCCCCTCCTGCCATTGGTCTGCCGTCGGTCTGTGTGCCGTCGTGTGTGCGGCTGGTGCGGCTGGTGCGGTGTCAGCGGTGTCAGCGGTGTCAGTCGGCCCGGCCGAGGACGAGGGCGGCGGTGAAGCCGCCGTGCCCGCGGGCGAGGACGAGCGCGGTGGTGAGCTCCTGGTGGCGCGGCTCGCCGAGGACCAGGTCGATCTCGATCCCGGGGGCCGGCGCGTCCGTGCCCGTGGTGTGCGGGATCACCTGGTCGCGCAGGGCGAGCAGGGCGGTGGCGACGTCGAGCGGCGCCCCGCCGCCGTAGAGCCGTCCGGTGAGGGTCTTGGGTGCGGTGACGGGCACGCCGCGCGGCCCGAAGACCTCGGCGAGCGCCTCGGCCTCGGCCAGGTCGGCGGCGGGCACGCCGAGCGCGTCGGCGAACACCACGTCGACGGCGGACGGTTCGACGCCGGCGTCGGCGAGGGCCTCGGCGATGGTGCGGCGCAGCGCGGGCGGGCGCTCGGAGCCCGGCGCGGGGTCGAATCCGGCAGCGTAGCCGAGGACCCTGCCGTATCCCTGCCCCGCGCCGCGGGCGGCGGCGGACTCGGCGCTCTCGACGATCAGCATCGCGCCGCCCTCGCCGGGCAGATAGCCGGCGGCGTGCTCGTCGAAGGGCGCATAGGCGCGGGCGGGGTCCTGGACCGTGGAGAGCTTGCCGGCAGAGAGCTGGGCGGTCAGTCCGTACGGGCACAGGGAGGCGTCGGTGCCGCCGGTGACGACGAGCCGGGAGCCGGTGCGGATCAGCCGCCGGGCCTGGCCGACGGCGTCGAGGCCGCCGGCCTGTTCGCAGCAGATGACGCCGCAGGGGCCGCGCAGGCCGTGCCGGATGGAGACCTGTCCGGTGGTGGCGGCGTAGAACCAGGCGATGGACTGGTAGGCGCCGACCCACTCGGGGTTGTGCTGGTAGAGGTTCTCCATCTCGTGCTGGCCGAACTCGGTGCCGCCGGAGGAGCTGGAGGTGACCACGGCGAGTTCGTACTCGGGCAGCTCGGCCGGGTTGGCTCCCGCGTCCTGGATGGCGGCCTCGGCGGCGGCCAGTCCCATATGGGTCCAGTGGTCGGTCTGCCGGATGAGCCGGCTGGGCACCTGCTCCTTGGCGGCGAAGCCGGGCACCTGCCCGGCCAGCCGCACCGGATAGGGCGTCGGGTCGAACCGGCTGATCCGTCCGATGGCCGACCGCCCGGCGAGTACGGCGGACCAGTGCGCCTCGGTGCTCAGCCCGGTGGGCGCGATCACGCCGATGCCGGTGATGACGGGTGCGGCGGTGGACGCGCCGGCCTGTCCGGGGGCAGGCAGCCCGGTCGCCGTGGTGACGCGCGCCGTCTGGAGGTCTGCTGTGGTCACCTTCGGTCCCCTCCGTACTCGACCGCGCCCGAGCGGGCCAGCAGCATGGCGCTCTGGAAGCCGCCGAAGCCGCTGCCGACGCTGAGGACGACGTCCATGCGGTGTTCGCGGGCGGTCAGCGGCACATAGTCCAGATCGCACTCCGGGTCGGAGGTGCGCAGATTGGCGGTGGGCGGGACCACCTGGCGGTCCAGGGCCAGGGCGCAGGCGGCGACCTCGATGGAGCCGATCGCGCCGAGCGAGTGGCCCACCATGGACTTGATGGAGCTGACCGGCACCTTGTGGGCGTGGCTGCCCAGGGAGCGTTTGAAGGCGGCCGTCTCATGGCGGTCGTTCTGCTTGGTGCCGGAGCCGTGGGCGTTGATGTAGTCGACGGACGCGGGGGCGAGGCGGGCCCGGTCCAGGGCCACCTTGATCGCTTCGGCCATCTCCCGGCCGTTGGCCTTCAGCCCGGTCATATGGAAGGCGTTGCTGCGTCCGGCGAAGCCGACCAGTTCCCCGTAGACATGCGCACCACGTGCCTCGGCGGCCGTCTTCTCCTCCATGACGAGGACGGCGGCGCCCTCGGCGAGGACGAAGCCGTCGCGGTCCTGGTCGAAGGGGCGGGAGGCGTGCTCGGGGTCGTCGTTGTTGGGCGAGGTGGCCTTGATCGCGTCGAAGCAGGCCGAGGTGATCGGCGACAGCGGCGCGTCGGTGGCTCCGGTGACCACCACGTCCGCGGCGCCCTCCTCGATGAGCTGGGCGCCGTGCCCGATGGAGTCGAGCCCGGAGGTGCAGCCGGTGGAGATCAGGGCGGTGGGGCCCTCCGCGCCGACTTCCCACGCGACTTCGACGGCGAGGGTGCTGGGCACCATATAGCCGTACAGATGCGGCACCCCGTAGGAGTGGTCGACGAGCCAGTGCCTGCCGGCGTCGCTGAGGAGGACGTACTCCTCCTCCAGGCCCATGGTGCAGCCGACCGCGCTGCCGATGCTGACTCCGATCCGCTCGGGCGGGGTGTTGGCCAGGTCGAGGCCGCTGTCGGCGACCGCCTCACGTGCGCTGACCACGGCGAACTGCGCCGCGCGGTCCATACGGCGTATCTGGCGCGGGCTGAGTCCGGCGGCCGCCGGGTCAAAGTCGGCCTCGGCCGCGACCTGGGAGCGGAAGGCGGTGGGGTCGAACAGCGTGATCCGGCGGGTCGCGGTGCGGCCCGCCGTGAGCATGTCCCAGAACGGCTCCCTGCCGATCCCGCCCGGCGCCACCACGCCTATGCCGGTGATGACGGCCCTGCGGCTCACTGGGCACCGCCCACCTGGGGGTTGGCCTGTTCGGGGCGCTGCACTTTCTCGGTGTCGACATGCCCGAGGTCGGGGCGCGGTGCGAGCGGGGAGAGGTGGAAGGCCGCGCTGGCCGTCTCCGTACCCGTGTTGACGAGCCGGTGCCGCACTCCGATGGGCACCAGCAGCGAGTCTCCGGGGCCGAGCGCCACGGGCTGCCCGTCCATGGTCATCTCCAGCTCTCCGGCGACGACATGGAGGAACTCCTCCGAGTACGGGTGGTAGTGCTCGGTGACGAAGTCGCCCGGCTCGAGCGTGAGCACTCCGCCGAAACCGGAGGTGCACCCCACAGTCTTCGGGCTGAGCGTGGTCCGGATGTCGCCGCCGCGCCGGGTGTTGGCCTCGACGTCGTCCGCGTGCACCCGGACGGTACGCGTGATCTCGGTGGTCACTGCCCGCCTCCTTGACGGCCCTTTATGTCCAATGGCCTGAACCGTCGCAGTCGGTCCTACAGGGCCGCTTGAAGAAACGTGGACGGCCAGGCGCCCCGCCGTCCCGATCCCGGGCTCCGCCCCCGGACCCCCGCTCCTCACGCACCGGAGGGGCCGAAACCGCTGAGGTGGGGGCGGAGCCCCCGGTCCGGGGTGTACCAGCGCTCAAGCCCGGTCCGAGGCCGGTGTTCTGCCATGGCACGGCAGGAATCAGCCGTCTCACGCGTCCACGGGCGCCAGCGAGGGAGCAGCCATGCCGTTCGCCGCCATCACGTACGACATCAAGGCCGGCTACGAGAAGGAGATCACCGAGATCTTCACCGGCTTCCGCCGGGTGGGCTCCCCCGTGGTGCAGGGTGAGAACGGCGAGGAGACGGCCCGCATTCTCGCCACGGCCGTCTTCATCCGCGACGAGACGATGGTGCGCGTCATCGAGTACGAGGGCGACCTGGACGCCATCGCCCGGCATATGGCCACCCAGCCGGGGGTGCGCGAGGTCGAGGAGAAGCTCGCGCCCTATCTGTCCCGGCCCCGCGCCACGGACACCGTGGAGGGCTTCGTGGCCACCTTCAAGCGGTCCCTGCTCACGTGTATGGCGCAGATGTCCGTACGCGATCTGCCGGCCGCGCGGCCGGCCCCGCACACGAACTGAATCGAGGAAGACACATGGGGGAAATCACGTGCTGAACCGCAGATCACTGCTCAAGGCGGGCACGGCTGCCGGGGTGCTGGCGGCCGTGCCCGCCGGCCTCCTGGGGGCGCGGCCGGGCCGGGCCGCCGCGGCGGCGGCGGCGAGGGCCCCCTTCGCCGTGCCGCTGCGGATTCCCCGGCCGCAGCGTGCGCTGCGCATGGGCGGATACGACGTGTACCGGCTGACCACCCGGGAGTCGGATGTGTCGATCGTGCCGGGCGCCACCTCACGGGTGCGCACCTTCAACGGGCAGCTCAGCCCGCTGATCAGGGCGCAGCGCGGCCGTCCGGTGCTGATCGAGCAGGTCAATGAGCTGCCGGAGCCGTTCTCGATGCATCTGCACGGCGGGCATGTGCCGCATCACTCCGACGGCCATCCCAACAACGAGGTCGAGCCGGGCGGCCGCCGGCTGTTCCACTACCCCAACACGCAGGCGGGCTCGACGATGTGGGTGCACGACCACTCGCACGACACGCACGCGGAGAACATCTACATGGGGACGGCCGCCACCTATCTGCTGACCGACCCCGAGGAGGACGAGCTGCCGCTGCCGAAGGGGCAGTACGACGTCGTCCTGCAGATGCGCGACGCCAAGGTGGAGGACGACGGCACGTTCGTCTGGGACCCGAACGGCTTCAACGACCGTCCGGTGTTTCTGGTGAACGGCGTGCCCACCCCGTATTTCGAGGTGGCCGCGCGCAAGTACCGGCTGCGGCTGGTGAACACCTCCAACGAGCGGGCGTTCGTACTGCGGCTCGGCGAGGGCGACGAGTTCACTCATATCGCGACCGACGGCGGGCTGCTGCCGGCGCCCGTGCCGAGCCGGGTGCTCCAGCTGTGGCCGGCGGAGCGGCAGGAGATCGTGGTCGACTTCTCACGGTATCCGGTCGGCTCGAAGGTCGAGCTGCAGACCATGGTGACGTATCCGGGTGAGACGCCCGAGGTGATGCGGTTTGACGTGGTGCGTGAGGCCGAGGACCCGAGCAGCGTGCCGGAGGTGCTGCGGCCCGTGGAGGACCTGGGCACGCCGACGGTCGAGCGGATGTTCGAGATGTCGTTCAGTCCCGAGACCGGTCAGCATCTGATCAACGGCAAGCCGTTCGACGTCAACCGGGTGGACTTCCGGTCCCGCCTGGGCGATGTCGAGCTGTGGACGATCCGGAACAAGGACGCGGAGTTCGGGATACCGCACTCGCTGCACCCGCATCTCGCGCACTTCCAGGTCGTGGACCGCAACGGCCAGCCGCCCGGTCCGAGCGAGGCCGGATGGAAGGACACGGTCACGGTCCGGGCCGGGGAAGAGGCCAGAATCAAGATCCAGTTCACCGACTACACGGGGCTGTTCATGTTCCACTGCCATCTGATGGGCCATCTGACGATGGGCATGATGGGCCAGATGGAGATGGTGCGCTGAGCCCTCGCGGGCTGCTCTGAGCATATGCCGGAGGCCCGCGGACACACAGAGGAAACCAGCAGAGGAAACCGCGGCGGTCACCGTGTCAGGTTGGTGGCCGCCGCGGTGCTTTTGAGTCGACCGCACCTCAGATCATAGTGACCGCAGTCGCGTTCACGACCAGGGCGAGCAGCGCCAGCAGGGTGCGAAGCATATGCCAGCGTCGCCACAGCGGGCGCGGATCCTCCCAGTCCGCCGGAAGCTCCTCGGGGTTCTCGACGGCCTTGACCCGGCGGTTGATCGGCACATTGCACAGGTGCGACACCGCCGAGACGCCCAGCAGCAGCACCGCGGCGACGCCGAAGAGCACCCTCGCCGCACCGTCGTCGGCGGTGACGGCGAGGGCCCCGGCCAGCAGGGTCGAGGTCAGGACGACGACCGGCATGGTCGGGTCCCAGTTGCGGCCCAGCAGCTTGTGCGCGTACACATAGGTACCGGTCTCCATGGCGAAGAGCGCCGGCAGCACGCTCAGCGCCACGGCGAAGAGCACCCCCGCGGTGACGCCGCTGCCGAGGAGAACGGCCGTCCCCAGCACCGCGTCCACGGCTCAGGCCTGAGCCGGGTGGGTGTCGACGGTGAGCTGGGCGATGGACCGCATCGTGGCGTTCCTGAAGTACGCGGCGAAGCCGGCCGGGCTGGAGGTGTCGCGTTCCTCGGCCAGATAGGGCTGGAGCTTCTCCTCCAGTATGTGCACGCCCTTCTGCGTCGCCATATGGCGGCCGATCGCGGCGAAGTCGCCCTCGTAGTGGATGACGCGGACCATCACATCGTCCTTGATGAACACCCCGGTGCCCAGCAGCCGGCCGGCCGCCTGGCCGTCCTCGCCCCGGAAGTTGGGGGTGTCCACACGGGTGAACCGGGAGAAGATCTCGGCGATCTCCTCCTCATGGCCGGGCTTGACCCGGTAGGTGATCGCGGCGTACGGCATCAGATTCCTCCATCGACGGTGATCGTGGCGCCGGAGACATAGCAGGATGCGTCCGAAGCCAGGAAGAGCACGGCTCCGGCGACGTCCTCCGGTCGGCCCAGCCGGCCCAGGGCGGTCATCGAGGCGATGCGCTCCCGCAGCGGCGGCGGCAGGTCCGAGCCGGCCTCGCTCTCGGTGACGCCGGGGGCCACGGTGTTGACGCGGATGCCGCGCGGCCCGAGTTCCTTGCACAGCGCCCGGCCGAAGCCCACCAGAGCCGCCTTGGAGGCGGAGTAGTGTGCGCTGAAGGGCCGCCCGCGCAGCGCCACGGACGCGCCGATGTTGACGATGGACGCGCCTTCGTCGAGCAGTTCCAGCACCGCCTGGGTGACCCGGTACGCGGAGGTCACGTTGTGGTCGAACAGCCGCTGCCATTCCGCCGTGTCCAGGTCGCCGAACTTGGCGTGGCCGTCCACGCCGACGTTGTTCACCAGCACGTCGAGCCCGCCGAGCCGCTCCTGGCAGGCTTCGGCGAGCGTCGTCGCACCCTCGGCGGTGGTGACGTCGGCCCGTACCGTGAGGTGGCCGACGCCGAGTCGGCCCAGATCGTCGGCGAGCGCCCCGGCCGCCTCGCCGTCCCTGCTGTGCCCGGCGATCACCTGGGCGCCGGCGCGGGCGAAGGCCAGAGCCGTCGCCCGCCCGATGCCGCGGGTGCCTCCGGTGATCAGCACACGCTTGCCCGCCAGTCCCGAGGTGACGGCGCCCTCGGCGCTCATGCCGCCTCGGGCAGGCTGGCGTTGATCATCTTCAGCAGGATGCGCGGTGTCTCGGCCTCCACCACGGCGTCGTCGGACAGCTCGACGCCGCGCTCCCGCTTGATGACCCCGGTCACCTGCAGCAGAGCCAGCGAGTCATAGCCGAGGTCGATGAAGGGGACGTCGAGCACGGCGTCGCTGTCCAGGTCGATGCCCTCCGACTCCCCCGCGCATTCCCGGAGCTTGTCGGCCAGCTCCACCAGAGTGAACTCGCTCACTGGATCCTTCCTCCCTCTTTGGTCCAGATGTAGAAGGACTGCGCCATCGCGTCCTTGGGCTCTTTCCAGTCGGGGTCGTAGGGGGACACGCACTGGGCGAGCCGGGTGTTGATGTCGTCGTAGAGCGGGTGACTGCGCGCCTGGTAGAGCCGCGGGCTGATGTCCTCGTCGGCCTCGACGAGGTGGAAGTACAGATCGTGGAAGGTGAACAGGGTCCGCCTTCCCACACCGATCATGTGGGGCAGCTCGCTGGAGTCCGACTCCTCGAAGATCTTGGCGATGTCGCCGGCCTTGCCCGGCTCCATCCGAGCCACTATGAGCGTCCGGTGTGCCACCGTCGGCCTCCTTCGTGGAATGTGCTGAAGAGCCCCGCGATGAGCGGGTCTGGCTGAACCGTGGCAGGGGACGCTGGAGCGCCGCTCGATCCGACGTCCACCTGAGCCGCGCGGCTCTCGCCGCGGAGGCCGCCTGCCGGGGCTCGTCCGCCCCGTGACCCGCTCCCGCGCGGGCGACGCATTGGCGCGGGCGGGTGCCACGCCCCGGACCGTCGTGCCGCTCCCGCGCGGGCGACGCGGCGGACCGCACCGCAGCGGTCGTCCGTCGGCCCCGCCGGGCGGAGCACACCCGCGCTCGCGAACCTCAGCGCAGCGGGCCGGTGATGACGGCACGGCGCAGTCCGGCCTCCGCGGACAGCAGCAGCGGGCGGCCGATGAGCCGGCCGTCGCGCCGGACTCCGCTGGCGTGCACGCCGAAACCGCCGAAGGGCCGGTTCGCGTCCCTGGCGTCGAGAGCGGTGGCGTTGCGGCTGATGACGGCCGTGCCCAGCGTCTGGCCCGTCAGCCGCGGCTCGCCCAGCGCGCAGACGTACATCCCGCGCTCCAGCTCCCGCGGGGTGCGCGCCCAGGTGCGCAGCATCTCCGGGTCCTCATAGGGGACCAGGCAGAAGACGGGCGAGAACAGTTCGGGCGGATGGAAGTCCGTGCCTTCCGGGAAGACGAGCAGCGACGGCTCGACGAGCATCCGCTCGACGTCGGCGGAGCCGCCGCTGACGACATGGTCGGCGTTCTCTGCGAGGAACGCCGCCGCACCTTCGACCGCGTCCTCGTGGACCAGCGGGGTGAGCACGGTGTCGGGCCAGCTGCGCGCTCCGACGGTGAGCACGGACAGTTCGGCGCGCAGCTGTTCCACGACGGCGTCGAGGCGGAGCCGGTGGACGAAGACGACGTCGGGGCAGAGCCCGTCCTGGCCGGAGTTGTGCAGACGGGCGCGCAGGATCGTCCGGCAGGCGGCTCCCGGGTCGGTGCGCGGGCCCACGACGACCGGGTTGGGTCCGGACCCGACGGCGAGGAACAGCGGGCGGTCTCCGACGGTGTGCATCAGGTCGCGGGCCTGCGCGGGCCGTCCGGTGAAGACCACCGCGTCGGATTCGGCGCAGACGGGTGCGAACTGCCGCCGTGAAATGTCGATCATTCTGATCCGCCGGGCCATCTCGGGATCGAGCCGGCTGGTGATTTCCTTGTGGACGGCGTATGCGGTGTCACGGGTCAGCGCGGAGGGCCGGATGACCACCTCGTCGCAGTACAGCGCGGGGACCAGGCCGTACAGTGCGTATGAGTAGAGGACATGGTGCGGCGGCAGGAACACGGAGAGCCGCGAGAGTTGCGGCGGGCAATTGCGGGCCAGCTCCGCCGGGGCGCCGGTCAGGGCGCCGACAGCGCGCAGGAGTTCATCGCGGGCGCTGCTGTAGACGGCGATCCTCGTGAGCTGGGCCAGGAGCCGCGTACGGCAGTCGAGCAGCGCGGACGCGACGCGCATCGCCCTCTCGTGTGCGGCTTCCAGATCGGGCCAGGTGCGGGTGAACGACTCCAGGACAGGCATGGACGGATTGCTCATCGAGCTGTCTCCTCGCGGCGCGGGGCGGTCTTGAGTCGTCCTCGAGACCCCTCGGATAATCTGCTGCCGCCACCCGGATCACCCGAATGCAGAACTCACCGCGCTTCCACCGCATTTCACAGTGTAATTGAATAAACGAATAGATGTCCAGCGGTAATTGAAGTGAATTCTTGGGACGGGAATTGGCTTCGATGCCAGGAGGCTGATGATGACGAGCACCGTTTCCGCCGCGGCCGGCTCCTTGTTGCCCTGGGAGCACCGCTGGTTCCGGGAGGAGGGGCAGGTCCGGCGGCAGGCGTCGCCACGGCTGTCCGGCGCCCGGGTGCATGCACTGCTGTGCGAGGAGACGGAGGGGGCGGGGGACTCGCAGGCGGGCTCTGCGCTGCCCGCGGGGCCGCTGGTGCTGCCGCGCCGGTCGTACGAGGAGCTGTTCCACGTCAGCCGGGTGCTGCTGGCTCTGGTGCGCCGCGCGGTGCTGGCGCAGGGTGACGGATGGCCCGCCCGTCTGGCGGCGTTCGGCCTGGAGGCCGCGGACCATCCGCTGCTGTCGGGGCGGGACAACACCGAGACGGAGCACTGCGCCATGGCGGCCCGAGCCGACTTCGTGATCGGGCAGCGGGGGCCGCAGCTGCTGGGGTTCGACGCGGGCGGCGCCTTCGACGGACCGGTTCGCGCCCATGGGCTGTCCCGTGCCTGGCGGCGCGCGTACGCGGCCGACGGCGCCGCCGCCGTCATCGTCGGCGCGGACCCCCTCGCCTGCCGTGCGGAGGCGTTCGCGGAGGTGTGCGCGCGGCGGAGTCTGCCGAAGGCCGTGGCGCTCGTCGGCCCACCGGACGACCGTGCGACCGGCGTGGCCTGCGACCGGTTCCGGCACGCCGGCTTCACCGCGGACTGCTTCGAGCCGCGGCAGCTGCCGGAGGCGCTGGGCCGGCCGGGCGCACTGCGCTACCCGCTGGGGCTGCTGACGACCGCAGTGCACGGCGGCGGCCTGCAGGCGGTGCTCCGGGCTCAGCGGGCGGGGCTGCTGCTCCTTCCGCCGCAGAGCAGTGCCCTGCTGGCCGACGACCGGGCGCTGGCCCTGGTATCCGAGCAGCGCCCGTGGATGACCCGCGCGGAGCGGCGTCTTGTGGAGCGCCATCTGCCCTGGACGCGGATCACACTGCCGGGGCGGACGTGGTGGCGGGAGGGCGAGTACGAGCTGCCCGCTCTGCTGCTGCGCGAACGTGAGCGCTTTGTGCTGAAGCCGGGGCCCGCCGACCGGGGCCGCGGGGCCGTCATCGGCCGGCACTCCGGCCCTTCGGCGTGGGAGGAGGCCGTCGGCCGGGCGTTCACGGACGGGGACGGCGTGGTGCAGGAGTACGTGGAGCCGCAGCCGTGCGCGCTGGAGCTCACCGACGGGACGGCGACGTGGACGGCGCGGATCCTGCCGGTGCTGAGCCCGATGCTGTTCAACGGGCGCGCCGGCGGCTGCCTGGCGCAGTTCGCCCCGGACGGCACGGCGGCCGCGCCGGAGGCGCGGACGGGGACGCGGACGGCGACGGGCATGGTCGACACCGCCGTGCTCACCCGGCCGTGAGCCGGAGTTCGCCGGCCGGTTCCCGGTGCGCTCCCTCGGGCGGCCCGTGCCGTGGCCGGAGCGCACACCGGCGCGGGGAGCGACGCACACCGGCGTACGGAGTGACACGTGCCATGGCACGTCGGTGTGCGGGTCCCCGCGGGATGCGAGGAATCCGGTCAGCGGGCCCTGAGGGTGCGCTCCACCCTCCCCGATCCCGTGCGCATCCCCGGCTGGATCTCCAGTTCGAGCGAGGACTCCAGCATGGCCCGCTGCAGATGCTGCAACCGCGGCGAGGGGTCGAGCCCCAGCTCCTGGGAGAGCACGGTGCGCAGTCGCTGGTACACCTCGAGGGCGTTGCCGCGTCGGCCGGAGCGGTACAGCGCCAGCATCAACTGGCCCTGGGTGTCCTCGTGCATGGGATGCTGCGCGGCGAGACCCGACAGCTCCCCCACCAGCTCGTGGTGGCGGCCGAGCCGCAGATCCGCCTCGATGCGCTGGTTGAGGATGCTCAGCCGGGACTCCTCCAGCCGGGTCGCCTCGATCTCCAGCAGCGGTCCGCACTGCACGTCGACCAGCGCGGGGCCGCGCCACAGCGCGAGGGCTCGTCTGAAGGAGTCCGAGGCAGCCGAGCAGTCGCCGCTCTCCAGGGCGCGGTGGCCGGCGCCGGCGAGCCGTTCGTACTCCTTGACGTCGACGACGCCGCCCTGCGTGTCCAGCAGATAGCCGCCGGACTCGGTGACCAGGATGGACTTGGCCCCGTTGGGCAGCTCCGGCCGGCGCGCCCCGCCGATCGCCGCCGCGATGAGGTTGCGCAGTTGCAGTATGTAGGTCTGCAGGGTGGTCTGGACGCTGCGCGGCGGGGCCTCTCCCCACAGCTCCTCCACCAGTGAGCCCACCGACACGACCTGGTCCGGATGTATGGCGAGCAGGGCCAGGACCTTGCGTGGCTTGACGGCCGTGGGGACAACGGAAACCCCCGACTGGACGACCCGGCAGGGCCCCAGGACGCTGATGTCCATATCCGCTACTCCCTTCTGGGCTTGTGAGGCTTTCAAGGCGTTAAGGCTCTGACGGCGGCGGACCGCCCGGCCGGGGCGGTCCGCCCGGGCGCCGCGGTCCGCTGCGGCGCGACAAGCCGGTGCAGCTCCGCCGCCAGCGTCTCGGGCAGCTCCGCGTCCCGTACGAAGAAGTGCCCGCCGGGCAGTTGGCGCAGTGCGAAGCCGGCGGTGGTGTAGCGGCGCCAGGCGGCGACCGCCCGCGTGGTGGCGACCGCGTCCTCGACGCCCGAGAATGCCTGCAGCGGACAGGGCAGCGGCTCCCCCGCGCCCTCCTTCAGGCTCCGGGCGAGCTGGAGGTCGTCGCGCATCGTGTCCAGCAGCAGTTTCAGCCACTTGGGCCGCTCGAAGAGATACGACGGAAGGGTCCCGTAGCGGGCCAGCGCGGCCAGCAGCCCCTCGTCCGGCAGTTCCGACTGCTCGACGAGGGGACTCGGCAGATGCGGTGCGCCGCAGGCCCCCACGGCGACCACCTCCGGCGGCCGGCGACCCGCCCGGGCCCGCTCGAGGGCGAACCGGTAGGCCACGAGCGCGCCGAGGCTGTGCCCGTAGAAGGCGTGCGGCCCCTCCAGCAAGGGGCCGAGATCGGCCTCGAGTTCGTCCAGCAGCTGCCCGGCGTCGGTGATGCGCCGCTCGCGGAGCCTGGTCTCTCGACCGGGCAGCCGCACGGGAAGCACCTGGACGTCCCCGGGGAAGCGGGGCCGCCAGCGGGCATAGGTCAGGGCGCCTGCGCCCGCGTGATGGAAACAGAACAGCCGGAGCGCGGGCTCCGGCAGCTCCGGAGCGCCGGGCGACACCGCAAGGTAGTGGTTCACGCCGCCTCCTCACACCGCACTGGTTCTCGACTACGCGGGCCCCGATCCTCACGACCGTTGCTGGAAGGACGCTAGATCGGAGGTGGAGTGCGATGGGTGCGGTCCCCGCACGCCGCCGGGCGCCGGGGGAGAGAGCTCCGCGTCAGCCGGTCAGCTCGCCGGCGCTGCGCAGGGGGCCCGCCCAGGCTTCCAAGGCGTCCTCCCCCCGCAGGACCGCCTGGTGCAGCCGCTGGATGCGGGGGGAAGGCTCAAGTCCCAGCTCCTCCACCAGCGTCTCACGCAGCCGCTTGTAGGCGATCAGGGCGTCGGAGCTGCGGCCGTCCGCGCAGTAGGCGAGGATCTGCAGCGCCCTCAGGGACTCGTGCAGCGGGTGGCGTTCGCACAGCGCGCACAGTTCGCCGAGCACTTCACGGTGTCTGCCGAGCCGCAGATCCGCGCCGATGCGGCGTTCGAGGGCGCCGAGCCTGCTCTCCCTCAGCCGGGTGGCCTCGATGCCGAGGTGCCGCCCGTGGGGGACGTCGGCGAGGACCGGGCCGCGCCACAGGCGAAGGGCCGCGGCCAGGCTGGCCGACGCGGCAGCCATGTCGCCGATCTCGTATGCGGTGTGCCCCGCGCCGGCGAGCCGGTCGAACTCCAGCGCGTCGATGTCACAGGAGTCCACATCGAGGAGATAGCCGCCGTGCCGGGTGACCAGCACGTTCTTGTCCCACACTCCGGCGGCGCCCGGCATCGCGGAGCGCAGCCTGCGGCGGAGCTGGAGGATGTACGTCTGCAGGGTGGTGGGGGCGCTGCGCGGCGGGCCCGCGCCCCACAGCTCCTCCATGAGCACCGGAACCGGCACGATGTGCTGGGCGTTCAGCGCGAGGAGGGCGAGGATCTGCCGCGGCTTGGAGGCGCTGGGCAGCACGGACACCCCGGCGGCCTCGCCGCGGAGAGTCCCGAGCACCTCGACGCGCACCGTGCGCCCCCTGTTCGGCATGGCTGCTTCCTCACCCCGTCGGACGGCTCCCGAGTCTCGTGGAGCCGGTCCTGGGAGCGTCCCACGCATCCCCGCGCGACCAACAGTGACCACGTCATAAGCACGGTATGGAGATCACGGTGGGCGGGCCTATGAAATCTTCACAGCCAGGGAGGTGACGTCTCCACTGTTCGATTCCAGTCAGCCGACACCACACTGCTCTCATATGCGCAGCCGAACATCCGCACGGGAGCACTGACCGTCCAGCGCCTTTCACTTCACGATGGGAGCCCATGATGTCTGGTTTCGCGCCCAGCGCAGCCGCAGCTCAAGAGGCGGGCAGCGGTTCGGTCGAGCATGACTGGAGGTTCGCCGAACTGGTCGCCCGGAGCTG
This sequence comes from Streptomyces chengmaiensis, assembly GCF_029846775.1. NCBI lineage: Bacteria > Bacillati > Actinomycetota > Actinomycetes > Kitasatosporales > Streptomycetaceae > Streptomyces > Streptomyces chengmaiensis. The sequence continues at coordinate 37,899 of NZ_JARWBG010000021.1, read as the reverse complement.
TCTGCAGCCCGAACTGGCGCTGCGGTACGCCCTGGAGCCCCGAAACGTTCTCGCCGAATTCGGCCTGACCACTGGACCCGAGAGCCCGATTCCCGCTCTGCCGACGGGCGCGGACGCCGAGGTGTGCATCATCAACCTCAGCTCGTCGGCCACCGATCTGTCCTATGACGAAACCGGGGGGACCCAGCCCTGCATATGCGGCACCCGAGCCGCGCTGACGCCGGAGCCCGCCGGCCGGCCCGTACGACAGGGCGCCGCCGCCCCGCTGCGGGTGTGAGCCGCTGATGGAGTCCCACTGGCCGCGCATCGGCTTCAGACGGCATCTCACCACGGCGGTGGTGCCGGGCGAGGCGACCTATCTGGTCTCCGAACAGGGCGTCACCGCGATCGAGGGCCGCGCCGTCGCCGCACTGGCCCCGCTGCTCGACGGCAGCAGGGACATGTCCGCGCTGGTGCGGGACACCCAGGGGGTGCTGTCGCCGACCGAACTAGGCGCCGTGCTCGCGAAGCTGCGCCAGGCGAATCTGATCACCGGGTCGGCGGCGGCGCCGGCGGACGACGGGCCCGACGGCGACGCCGCGGCGTTCTGGGAAGCGGCGGGTCTGGACGCGCAGCGCGCATCGGCGACCCTGGCCGCGGGCCGGGTCCGGGTGCTGGACCTGGGCCGGCTGGACGGCACGGACGTGCGGGACGCCTTCTCCGACGCGGGGGTCGTCCTGGGTCTCCCCTCGCGCGCGGGGGGAGACCCGGGCGTCGGCGATCTCACCGTGGTGCTGTGCGACGACTACCTGCTGCCCGGGCTCGCCGATGTCGACGCGGCACAGCGCCGCTGTGGCCGTCCCTGGCTGCTGGCCAAGCCGCACGGGGTGGAACCGTGGATCGGACCGGTGTTCCGGCCGGGCGAGGGGCCGTGCTGGCACTGTCTGGCGCACCGGCTGCGCTCGCATCGCAGCCCGGAGCACCATGTCGGCCGGGCGCTCGGTCTCGACGCGCCGCCGTCCCCGCCGCCGTCGTCCATCGCCGCGAGCCGTTCGCTGGCGCTGCGCGGCATCGCCCTGGAGGCGGCGAAGTGGCTGGCCGGATACCGCGGCGGCAGCCAGTCGTCGATACGCGTTCTGGACACTCTGAACCTGGGCGTGCGGCCGCACCCGGTGACCCGGCGTCCGCAGTGTCCTCAGTGCGGGGACCCGTCGCTGGTCGGCGACCGGGTGTGCAGCCCCGTCGTGCTCGCCTCGCGGCCGAAGACGACGCTCAGCGAGGGCGGGCACCGCGCGCTGACGGCCGAGCAGGTGCTGGAGCGCTATGAGCATCTGGTGGGCCGCGTCACCGGAGTGGTCACCGGCCTCGACCGCGCACCCGGCGGGCCCGCTTTCCTCAACTCGTACCACTCCGGTCCCAATCCCGCGTTGACCCACCGTACGCTGGCGGGCTTTCGCTCCTCGCTGCGCAGCCAGAGCGGCGGCAAGGGCACCACGGCGCTGGACGCCAAGGTGGGGGCGCTGTGTGAGGCGGTGGAACGTTACTCCGGCACGCTGCACGGCGATGAGCCGCGGATCCGCGGCAGCCTCGCCGAGCTGGGTGACGAGGCCGTGCACCCCAACGCCTGCCAGCTCTACCACGAGCGCCAGTACGCGACGAGACTGGAGTGGAACGCGGCGCATCCGCCGTTCCAGTACGTCTGCGACCCCTTCGACGAACACTCCCGGATCGACTGGACGCCCGTGTGGTCGCTCACCCACGGCAGACGGAGACTCCTGCCCACGGCTCTGCTGTACTGCGCGCCGCCACCCGCGAGCGGGCCGTGCTTCGCCCTGGCCGACTCCAACGGCAACGCCGCCGGCGGCAGTCTCGAAGACGCCGTGCTCCAGGGCTTCTTCGAGCTGGTGGAGCGGGACGCGGTGGCACTGTGGTGGTACAACCGCACCCGTCAGCCGCGAGTCGACCTGGAATCCTTCCCCGACCCCTGGATCGATGAGATGCACACCCAGTACGCCCGGCTGAAGCGGGAGTTCTGGGTGCTGGACGTCACCTCCGATCTGGGGGTGCCCGCCATGGCGGCGGTCTCACGGCGCACCGACAAGCCGGAGGAGGACATCATGTTCGGCTTCGGCTGCCACTTCGACCCGGTGATCGCGCTGCGCCGCGCCCTGACGGAGCTCAACCAGCTGCTGCCCGCCGTGCTGGGACCGTCCCCTGCGGACGACCCGGCGCTCGCCGACTGGTGTGCCCGGCGGACCGTGGCCAACCAGCCGTATCTGCGCCCCGATCCGTCCGTGCCGGCGAAGCGGCGGGGAGACTATCCGTACACGCTGCGCACGGATCTGCTGGACGACGTCCACGCCGCGGAGGCGCTGCTGCGCGAACGCGGTCTGGAGCTGCTGGTGCTGGACCAGACACGACCCGACCTCGAACTTCCCACAGTGAAGGTGGTGGTGCCCGGACTGCGGCATTTCTGGGCCCGTTTCGGCCGGGGCCGCCTGTACGACACCCCGGTGCAACTCGGCCGCCGGACTCGCCCGATCTCCTATGAGGAACTCAATCCCATACCGCTGTTTGTCTAGTAAACGCCAGTCATAGCCCCCCTGCCCTGGCATAGGATCGAGCCACGCGTAGCGTGCGACGGGGGTCCTATGCCTGACGTGAATCGCACCCAGGAGAGACAGCACGTGCACAGCGCACACCGCCGCGAGCCCTTCATGCCCTACCGCGGCGGCGGTGACGCGGGCCTTGCGCCCAAGATCGCCCTCAGCATTCTGATGGTGGCCCTCGGCAGTGTGCTGGCCGCTGCCACCCTGCATCTGCTGACGGTCGAGCAGAATCCCGTCCAACTGCTCATCGGCGCGACGGCGCTGCTCGGCATGTTCGCCTCACAGGTCGCGCTCTCCGCGCCGCGGAGGGTCCGGCTCAGCCGCAGACAGCAGTACGCGCTGCTCGGTGTGCAGGTCCTGCTGAGCTTTCCGCCGCTGCTGCTGCTCGGCACGGCCTGGGTGGGGCTCATCGGCTTCCTCACCGGCTCGCTGCTGCTGACGCTGCGTTCGCCCTGGTCGTGGCTGACGGCCGGGGCGACGACGGTCGGCACGATGGCGCTGACCACCACCTGGTCGGGCAAGCCCGTCCTGGACGTCGCCTATATCGGCGTCTCCACGGTGATGGTGGCCAGCCTGGTCTACGGACTGACCGCGCTCTCCGAGATGGTGCTGCAACTGCGCAGCGCCCAGCAGGAGATCGCCCGGCTGGCCGTGGAGCAGGAGCGGCTGCGGTTCGCCCGCGATCTGCACGACCTGCTCGGCTACAGCCTCTCCGCGATCACACTGCGCAGCGAGCTGACGCTGCGTCTGGTGGAGCAGCAGCCGGCGCGGGCGCGGGAGGAGCTCTCCACGGTCCTGCAGATATCCCGCCAGGCGCTCGCCGACACCCGGCAGGTGGCGCGCAGCTACCGCGACATGTCCTTCGCGGACGAGCTGGCCTCGGCCCGCTCGGTGTTCGGCGCGGCGGGCATCGCCGTCGAGGTCGACTGCACGCTGGGGGCCGTACCCGACCAGATCGGCACCGTGCTGGCCACGGTGCTGCGCGAGGGCGTCACCAACATCCTGCGTCACAGTGCGGTGCGGCACTGCCGCATCTCGGTGCGGAACGCCGGCGACGGGCAGGCGGTGCTGCATGTGCGCAACGACGGTGTGGCGAAGTCGGCGGACAGGCCGACGGCGTACGGGGGAAGCGGCATCGGGAACCTCAGCGCCCGGGTGGCGACGATCGGGGGCGCGCTGACCGCGGAGGTGCGGGAGGACGGCTGCTTCCATCTGGTGGCGAGGGTCCCGCTGGACGTCGGCGAGGCCCTGCGGGGGCGGCGGCCGCGCCTGGTGGAGCCGCTGCCCGCGGAGGCCGCCGAGGAGGCGTCGGGCGGTCAGGCCGGCGAAGGGAAGCGCAGCGCGGTCTGACGGTCGCGAGCGGACGCGGGCAAGGCCTGTGGGAGCGCTTCCAGCACGGGCGGACCGATGCGCGGAACGGCTTCAGAGCCAGCCCTGCTCGCGGGCTATGCGGATGGCGTCCACCCGGTTGCGTGCGCCGAGCTTGGTGACCACGGTGGTCAGATAGTTCCGCACGGTGCCGACGGTCAGATACAGCCGGGCCGCGATGTCCGGTGCTTCGGCGCCGTCGGCGGCCATCCGCAGCACTTCGGTCTCCCGCGCCGTGAGCGGGTTGTCCCGGGCCGCCCAGGCGTCGAGGGCGAGCTGAGGGTCGATCACCCGCTCCCCCGAGGCCACGCGCCGTATGGCGTCGGCGAGCTGGCTGGGCGGGGCGTCCTTGAGGATGAACCCGGACACCTGCGCCTCCAGCGCCCGGCGCAGATTGCCCGGGCGGCCGAGGCCCGTGAGGATCAGGGTGCGGCAGGCCGGCTGCTTGGCGTGCACCTCGGCCGCGGCGGCGAGTCCGTCCATGCCGGGCAGATCGATGTCGAGCACCGCGACATGCGGTTCATGGAGCAGCACCGCCGGCAGGATGTCCCGCCCGGCGCCGACCTCGGCCACGATCTGGATGTCCGGTTCGAGGTTGAGCAATGCCACCAGCGCCCCGCGGACCATATGCATGTCCTCGGCCAGAATCACTCTGATCATGTGCGACGGCTCGCCCAGCACTCAGCCTCCCCCTGCCTGCCCCAGCGAAGGCCGAGGATACCTGCCCGACCCGTTCTGAACACCAGCTCCATCAGAACGCGAGTCCGCGGAGCGACTGTTCGGATATGCCTCAGAACACCACTGTGCGCAGCTACCCGCCCCCGCGGCGCTCGGCGACCGACATCCCCGGGGAGTACGTGCGGCTGCGCGAAGCGAACCCCGCGGCAGAGGTCGTGATGCCGAGCGGCGACCCGGCGTTTCTGTTCAGCCGGTACGACGATGTGCGCACCGTGCTCTCCGACTCCCGCTGCAGCCGTGCGGCGACGGTGCTCCCCGAGTCGCCGAAGCTGACGGCGGTGCCGTTCGACGGGGGCGGCCTGTTCACCATGGACCCGCCGGAGCACACCCGGCTGCGGTCGCTGGTGGCCGGGGCGTTCACGGCGCGACGGGTGGAGCTGCTGCGGCCGCGCATCGCCGAGCTGGCCGACGGGCTGCTGGCCCGGATGGCGGAGCAGGGGGGTCCGGTCGACTTCAACGACGCCTTCGCGTTTCCGTATCCGGTGGCGGTGATCTGCGAGCTGCTGGGCGTGCCCTTCGCCGACCGGGAACGGTTCCGCACCTGGTCGGAGGGGATCGTCTCGCTGACTGCGCACACCCCGGAGGAGATGCTGGAACGCAAGCTGGCGCTGGCGGGCTACCTCCAGGACCTGGCCCGGGAGAAGCGGCGCAGGCCGGCGGACGATCTGCTCAGCGCGCTGGTCCAGGTCCGGGACGAGGACGGCCCGCTGACCGAGCATGAGCTGATCACCATGGCCATGACGCTGCTGGTGGCCGGGCATGAGACGACGGTCGGGGTGCTCGGCGCGTCCGTGTTCACGCTGCTGCGCCACAACGGCGGCGTCAAGCTGGTGCCCGAGGAGCCGGAGCCGCTGGCCGCGCTGGTGGAGGAGCTGCTGCGGATCAACCCGATCGGCGACGGCGGGCCGTTGCGGGTGACCACGCAGGAGATCGAGGTGGCGGGGGTGACGGTGCCGGCGGGGAGCGCGGTGATCGGCGCGATCTGCTCGGCCAACCGCGACGGCCGCCGCTTCGACGACCCCGACTGCTTCGACCCGGCCCGCCGCGGCGGAACGCACCTGGCGTTCGGCCACGGCCCGCACTACTGCCTGGGGGCGCCGCTGGCCCGAGCCGAACTCCAGATCGCGCTCTCCGCCCTGGTCCGCCGCTTTCCCGGGCTGCGCCTTGCGGTCCCCGCGGAGGAGATACGCATGCGGGCGGGTCTGCTGGTGAACCGGCTGGAGGCGCTGCCGGTGGAGTGGGACTGAGCCCGGGCAGCACCGCCGCGGGCCGCTCTGTCTGCCGGCGCGCGTACCGGCTCCACCGCACCGCCTGGGGGCCGGAGGTGATCGCGGCAGCCGCCCCGGAGCAGTGCCGCCACGGAGGAGTGCCGCCACGACCGAGGCGCGTCGCGGGCCCCGGGAGCGCGGACCCGGGAAGCGCAGCCCCCGGGAGCGCGGACCCGCCGGACGCCGGTGTCGCCCGACGGGGTCTGTCCGGGGGTGCGGCAGCCGCTACCGGAGGCCGAGGGAGCGGGTGAGGTGGGTGGTCCACCATCGGAGTTGGGGGGCGGCAGCAGTGGCCGCCTGGCCGGTGAGGCCGGCGCTGCGGCGGAACTCCGGGCCGTACAGGGGCTCGGTGGCGAGGGCCTGGTGGAGAGCGGCCACGGCGAGCCGGGTGTCCTCGACCGGGGTGTCGGCGGCGTCGGGCCGCAGAGCGTGGAGCGCGTCGACGACCGGGTCGAGCATTCCCGATCCCTCGTCCCGCCACCCGGCGGCGTGAAGTGCCACGGCCAGCTCGCCGTAGCCCCGGCGGTAGAAGTCCGCCAAGGCGTCGACCAGCTCTCCGATATCGGCGCCGCGGTCCAGCCAGGAACCCAGCACCTCCTCCGCTCCGGCCCGGATCTTCTTGCCGCCGTGGCGCAGCAGAGCTTCCAGGAGGCGGTCACGGGAGCCGAAGTGGTGGCTGACCCCCGCATCGGTCATGCCGACGCGGGCGGCGATCGCCCGGACCTGGACGGCGGCCACACCGCCCTCGGCCAGAAGCCCCTCGGCAGCATCCAGAATCAGGCGCCGCGCCTCGTCGGGAGGACGGCGCACACGCTGTCGTGTCACGCCGGACACCCTACCTTGACATGCCAAGGCAGGGTTCCTATCGTCCTACCTTGACAACACAAGGTAGAGGAGGCGTCGCGCAATGCCCGACCCCACCGTCCCCCGGGGACGGCGCATCGCCCGCCCTGACGCGGTCCTGCGGGGGGAGGAGGCCGGCGCCGGGCCGACCGTCCTCCTGCTCCACGCCGGTGGCGAGCGTCGCCGGGTGTGGACTCCGGTCATCGACGTCCTCGTCGATGCCGGGTTCCGGTGCGTGGCCTTCGATCAGCGCGGCCACGGTGAGAGCGACGGCTCACCCCAGGCGCTCGCACCCTGCGCGGACGACGTCGCCGCCATGCTCCGCGCCGAGCCACCGGGATGTGTGGTCGTCGGCGCCTCGCTGGGCGGGCTCGCCGCCATCGCCGCGCTCGGCGACCCGGCGGTGCGGACGAAGGCGGCGGGCCTCGTACTGGTGGACGTCGTACCCCACCTCGAGCCCCGGCGGGTCCGCCGCTTCCTCGCCTCCGGCGGCCTGCTCGACGCCCACACCGAGATCGTCGACGACATCCTCGCCCGGGTTCCACGGCTGCGGCAGATCACCGCGGAGCTCGACCTGCCCGTCCTGCTCGTCCGCGGCGGCAGCGGATCGCCCATCACCGGTGACGACGTCGACCGGTTGCTGCGCCTGGCTCCCCACGCCACGGTGACCCGCGTCAACGGCGCGGGACACCTCGTCGCGCGGGATCAACCGGTGATGTTGGCCGAGACCATCGCCGCCCGCACCGCCGAGTGGCCGGCGCTGGCACTTCTGCGCGATCTCGGCGCGGGGCAGGTCGGCCACCCGGGCGGGAACCTCCTCGACCACGTCCGAAGAGTGCACGAGCTGGTGGTGAGCTGGGGCGTGAGCCGACGCGTACGCCTCGCCGCGCTCTGCCACGCCGCCTACGGCACCGACGGCTTCCCGCACGCGCTGCTGCCGCTCGACCGGCGAGCCCGCCTGCAGGCGGCGATCGGCGACGGGGCCGAGGCCCTCGTCCGCCTCTACGGCGCCTGCGACCGAAGCAGGACCTATCCCCGCCTCGGCGCAACCCCGCTCCCGCTCACCGACCGCTTCACCGGCGAGGTCGCCCCCCTGGCCGGCGCCGACCTCGCCGACTTCGCCGTCCTCACCATCGCCAATGAGCTTGACGTCGCCCGCACCTCTTCACTCACGCTCGAAGCCCGCCACGACATCCGAGCCCTCGTCGCCGCGCTGGCGGCCTACGTCCCCGACGTCGCCGCCCGGGCTCTCGCCGACCCCTGCCTCCTCTGACATCCCGGCAGCCGGCCGCCGCCGGACGGGTGTTCAGGCGTCGACGCCACGGCGCAGGCCGTCCGGGCGGCGGGGGCCGTAGCCGAAGGCGCGGTCGACGGCGATGTGGGCGAGCCAGCCGAGGGCGGCGGTCGCCGTGGCGCGGCTGCGGGTGACGGCGGCCGCGGCGAAGAGGGCCGCGGGGACGGCGGGTGAGTGGAGGGCGTTGTAGGGGCGCACCGCGTAGCGCGGGAGGCGTTCGAAGGTCGGGGCGGCGGCGATGCCGTACAGCAGGGCGACGTCGGGGAGCACTGCGCAGGTCCACAGCGTACGGCTGCGGGCGCCGGCGACGTGGACGCCGGCTGCCAGGGCCGTCGCGCCGATGAGTCCGCTCACGGCGCGGCCGAGGGGGGCGCGGTACGTCCAGGCGGCGTCGCGCCGGCGGGCGGCGAGCGCCGCGGTGAGGGCCGCGCGGCGCGCCGGAGGGGCTGCGGCAGCACGCAGGGCCGCGCGCAGCAGGGTGAGGCGCAGGCGGGGGAGTTCGGACGGCGCGCCGTGTTCGTCGTCGAGGCGGAGGATCTCCCGCGGCGCCCGGGGTGCGCGCAGCAGGGCGTCCGGCTCGTCGGGGGGAACGATGTCGTCGCGCAGGGCCGCGGCGTAGGTCACGGGGATGGTCAGCCGCTGGAGCTCATGGCCGGTCAGGGCCCATCCCCGCATCGTGTCGAACACCCGGTCCGGTCGGCAGCCGATGAGGTGGGCGAGGGTGCGGACCGTGGTGTCCGGCACCCGTCGCTGCCAGTCGCGGTCGCGGAAGAAGCGGTGCAGCGGCGCTCCGACGGTGGCCACGCCCCGGATGCGGGGGTCGTCGAGGGCTGCGCGCAGCGCGAGGTGCCCTCCGAAGCTGAGCGCGATCACCCCGGTGCGGGTGACGTCGGCGCGGGAGTCCAGCCGGTCGAGGAGCGCGCCGAGCATCCGGCAGCCGTCCGCGCGGTAGGGCAGGGTGTTCTCGCCGACTCCGGGCATCTCGGTGACGGCGAGGGCCACACCGAGCGCCTTGGCGCGGGCCAGGATGGGGGCCCACTGTTCCTTGACGCTGACGATGCCGCCCATGACCACGACCAGGGGGCGGCGCGCCGGCCGGGCGTGGGTGGCGAGTCCGGCGGTCCAGCAGGCGAACCGGCCCTCGGGCAGGGCGATGTCGAGGCGTTCGACGCCGAGTCCGGGGCGGGCGCGACGCCAGTCGTCGAAAGCCTCCACGCAGCGGCGTGCGGCGCGCCGTCGCGGCATGTCGCCGTCGGAGACGTACGGGAAGCGGGCCAGCCCGTAGCAGCGGCTCGCCTCCAGGGGGCGGCCCCGGTCCGCAAGCACATCGCCTGCACCGCTCCACACGGCGGCCCAGGAGCCCGGCCCGTCGCCGTGCGCGGCGGTCATGCGCTCCAGCAGCGCCCGGCACCGCTCTTCGGGGATCTCCTGGGCACGGGCGTGGAGAGTCGCGTACCGGCGCAGTTCCGCCAGGGCGGGTCCGGGCACGGTGGGCAGGGTGGTCATCGGCGGGGCTCCGTCCTTGCCGGGCGGTCGGGCGTCGCGGCGACGGCGCCGCGGGGGAAATAGGCGGGGGCGAGGACCCTGCGCTGGAGCGCGGGGCTGGAGTCGACGACCCGGTAGACGGCGCGGCGCAGCGCGACCGCGGGCCGGGCGGACAGGGTGAACATCCGCTCCTGGCGCAGCTGAAGCGCACGGGAGCGCCGCACCGCGTCCTCCCTGGCCTGCTGGAAGGCGAGCGTGGCGGTATCCAGGGCGGCGGCCCGGCGGCTGCGCGGTTCGGCGAGGGACCGGTCGAGGAGCGGGGCGAGCGCCGCCGCGTCGGCGAGGGCGTGGTTGACGCCCTGGCCGAGGATCGGGGAGAGGGTGTGCGCGGCATCCCCGATGAGCACCAGGCCGGGTGCGGACCAACGGCCCACGTCCGTGGTGAAGATGTCGAGCAGCGCGGTGTCGGACCAGCTCCTCAGCCCTTCGAAGGCCCCCGCGGCCAGTTCGGGGGCGAGCTGCCGCAGCCGGGCGTGCAGCCGCTCCAGACCCGAGGCGCGCAGCTCGCGCAGCCCGCCCTTGGGGATGTTGAGGCCGATCCGCACGGTTCCGTCGGTGCTGGGCAGGAACAGCCCGTGGCGTCCGAAGTCGATCCGCACCCGGTAGGCGTGCCGGTCCCAGGCGTCGGGGAACGGCAGCTTCATCCAGACGACGTCCCGCTCCAGGGGGGTGCGCCGGGCGTAGTGCTCCAGTCCGGAGAGCCGCCGCACGGCGCTGTAGCGGCCGTCGGCGCCGACGGTCACCTCGGCGCGTATCTCGGCGGTCCCGCCGGGCGTCTTCGCCCGTACGCCGCGCACCGTGCCGCCCTCCTCGAGCAGTCCGACGGCGGAGGCCGGTTCCAGCACGGTGCACCCGCCGCATTCGGCGGCGGCGTCGGCCAGGGCGGCGAGCAGGGTCGGCTGGGCGAGTTCGACGGGACGGCGGTACGCGTGGGGGAAGATCTCGAAGCTGACGTCGAGGACGCGCGACCCGCCGTCGGCGATCTCCAGCCGGTGCACCTCGTGGGTGCGGTCGCGTACGCGGTCGAGGACGCCGAGTCCGGCGAGGAGGCGCACTCCGTCGGGGGTGAGGGACTCGCCGCGGAACGCACGGGCGGCGGTGGCCCGCTGCTCCAGCAGGACCACGCGGCGGCCGAGGCGCACCAGGGCGAGGGCCAGGGCGCGGCCGCCGGGGCCGCCGCCGACCACGCACACATCGGTCGTCACGGTCATCGAGTCTCCTGTGCCTCCCGTGCGGGCTTCGCATCCCGTATGCCCTGTGCCTCTCGCGGCCTCTGCGGGCCATGCGGGCCATGCGGGCCATGCGGGGCTTGCGGGGCTTGCGGGGCTTGCGGGGCTTGCGGCGGAGCGTCCGCCGTCTCGGCGAGCGCCGCCACCAGTCCGTCGTCGAGCATCGTCGCGGCCGCCGTGTCGTCGGTGTCGCCGAAGCCCGCGTCGAACAACGCGACGCTCACCGTGTAGCGGCGGTCGACGATGCAGGTGTGGAAGCTCCATTCCGCTCCGGTGCCGCGACCTCCGTCGGGCCGCAGCACCTGCACCGTGCGGTCTTCGGGGCCAAAGCCGAACTCGGTGAAGCGGAACCGCATGCCCTGTCCGATGGCCTTGCTGTACGCCTCCTTCAGCGTCCACAGCCGCACCAGTGCGCCGTTGCGCCGCTCCTCGGCGACCTGCGCGAGGGCCTGGCGCTCGTGCGGGGTGCAGACCTGCTTCTCGGTGCCGAGGCCGAGCATCGGCCGGTCGCTCAGTTCGGCGTCGACGCCGATCCAGCCCTTGCGGGTGAGCCCGACGAGCAGCAGCGTCTCCGTGTGGCTGAGACTGATGTCGATCTGGTCGAGACCGCGCAGATACGGGCGTCCGCCGGGCTTGTAGGCGAGCTCCACGGACTGCGGGGACGCCTCGATGACGGCACAGGCCACATGCTTGAGCAGCAGCCTGGACGCCACGAAGCGGGACCGGATCTGCTGGTGGGTCATGGCGGCGAAGCGGGCGTAGTCGCGGCCGAGCACCGGCCGCAGCCAGAGTGCGTCGAGGTCCTCGGGCAGCCAGTCGTCGAGCTGGGCGTGGACGACCACGCTGCCGTGTACGCGCACCGCCTCGCGGACCTCATCCCAGGGTCCCTCTGGCCCGGTCACCCGCACCGGTCGGGCGAAGCCCCGCTCGGTCGCGGGGTTCACCACGGGTCCCGGAAAGATCGCCATACCAGCCCTCCAGCCGCTTCACCACTCCGTCGAGTACGTCCGCCGCGGCGGCTCCGTCGAGCACCCGGTGATCGAACGTCAGCCCGAGCCTCATGACCGGGGCCGCCGTCACCCGCCCGTCACGCACCACCGCACGCTCGGCGGTGCGGCCCGCGCAGAAGGTGACCGCCGTGCCGCCGTAGGAGTGGAAGACGTCCACGGCACGGTGGCCGAGCGAGCTGACGGCGAAGGTCCCCATCCGCTGCGCCCTGGCGGCGGGGGCGCGCAGGCCGAGCCGGAACGCCTGCTCTCCCACGGGCGGCGGCAGCCGGGTCAGCAGCCGAACCGCCGCCGCGCCGGGCAGGCTTTGCGGGTCGCCGTCCCGGCACCGGTCCACCCAGGTCTGGACCTCGGTCAGCGTGGCCGTGTCCATGCGCGGCAGCACGGATGTGAGCACGACGCGTTCGCCGCCGGGCGCGGTGCGGTCGAGGGCGAGTTTGGCCGTGACGCCGTCGGGGCCGCCGACGGGAAGCGGCACGGTGCGCGGCCAGAGGCCGCCGCGGGCCAGCGCACGTGCCTCGGGGTGGACGGCGACGACCCGGCCGGCGGCGTGCAGCAGATAGCTGACGCGCGAGAAGCGTCGCCCGTCCGCGGTGCGCGCGGCGGCCCTGTGCCGCTCCACGCGGGTCATGTCGACGTCTGCGCACAGATGGACGGGGGCGGCGGCCCGCGCCCACCTCAGGAAGTGGCGCGTATGCCGTCGGGCCCGGTCGCGGGAGGTCCTCATGCGGGCACCGCCGCGCTCACCGCCGTGTCGGAGGCCGCCCCGCTCACCGCCGTGTCGGAGGCCGCCCTGCTCGCCGACGCATTGGAGACCGCCCCGCTCGCCGCCGTCCAGATCTCGTCGAGCGTACGCGCCTCGAGGACCTCCGCGACCGGGACCGGCCGGCCCAGCTCCGCTTCCAGCAGCCCCACCAGGCGCAGCAGATGGACCGAGTCCCAGCAGGGCACCTCGGCAAGCTCCCGTTCCGCGTCGTGCGCGGTCAGCTCGGTGCCGAGGCGCAGGTTGGCCAGCTGGATCAGATCGACGACGGACTGCATGAAGGCTCCTCTGCTTCGTGGCTCGGTTCTCCTCCGGGGCGCATTGGCGTGTGTCGACGGTCGGTCATGCTCGCTCCCTCGTTCCCCGGGACCTGCGTGTGCCGCCGGACTCCGCCCGGGGGGACCCCGGCCGTCCGGCGCCCTCGCTCCCCCTGCCGTCGGCGGGGCCCCCGCTTCGGCTCCCTCGTCCATGGGCGGGCGGTCCCGTCCTGTCGAGGTGCGAATGCCATTGGAACGCCAGCCGGATGTGGTCCGGGGCCGGCGGGAGGTGCAGCAGGTCGTGGCGGCAGCGGATCGCGCCGCCGTCGTCATCGTCGTCGGGCACGGCGGTGAAGCCGTGGCCCGTCAGAAAGCCGCGGAGCTTCTCGTTGGCGGCGGTCGGCCGCCAGCGTGCATGGACGGCGGGCAGCCCGTCGCGCCGTGCCGCCCGGAGCAGTCCGGCGAGGACGGCGTCCTCGATGCCGCGGCCCAGGACCCGGCAGCTCATGACGTAGTTCTCCAGATGCAGTCCGTCGGCGTCCCGGTGCACGAGGACCGCGCCGACGACTCCGTCGTCGCCGAAGCGGTCGGCGGCGCGGACCGCGAGGACGAGTGCGGCCGGGTCGTCGGCGCGTCGCGCCACCTGTGCGGCGGTGAGCCGGACGCCGGTGAGGTTGAAGCGGTTGGTGCGCAGGGTGAGCTGCGCGATCCTGGCGGTGTCGCCGTCGGCGGCCGGCGCGGCGGACGCCTCGATGCTAAGCCCGCGCAGAAACGCTGTGTAGTCCGCAGCCCGGGTGCGCTGCCGCTCCCGCCGTTCGCGCTGCCGGTAGCGGTCGGCACGGGCGCGGTCCTCCCGGGTCAGCGTAGGCGTGTCGAACCAGCCGTCGGCGAGGAGCCGTTCGCCGTGGAGGGCGGGCTCGGCGTCCAGCGGCACCACGGCCGCTCCGGGCACGGCGGCCCGGACCGCCTCCCGCTCGAAGACGCTGTCGTCGGCGAAGACCACACTCGACGGAGAGATGCCGAGCTCGGCCGCGATCTTCTGGATGCCGTCCGCCTTGGGCCCCCAGTCGGCGACGACGCTGACGAAGTCGTCCGCGCTCAGCGGCCAGTCGGGGTGGGCGGCCAGGGCGCGGGCGACCGGCTCGGGGTCGTTCTTGCTGCACACGGCCAGCAGCACGCCCTGCGCGGCGAGCTGCTCCGCGATCCGCCGGAAGGCGGCGAACGCGCCGGAGCGCAGCGAGCGTGCAGCCCGCACCCGCTCCGGCCCGTCCTCGGCGAGGACGCCGTCCCACAGGGTGCCGTCCAGATCGAGGACGAGGCACTTCTTGGCGGCTCCGCGCCGGGCGCGGGCCAGATGGGCGGTCTCGCGGGCGAGTGCGGCGAGCAGTCGGGCCGTGCAGGGGGCGTCCGCGTACACGCCGAGGCGCGGATCGTCGGCCCGGATGCCGGAGGCGGTCAGGGGCTCGGCGTCCACCACGGCCACACCGGCCGCCGGGTCTGCCATCCGCAGCAGGTCGGCAGTGAACTCCCGCCAGACCGCGCCCAGTTCGGCTCGCTGGTCGAGGGAGACGAGCTGATGGGTGAAGCGGCGCAGCAGCGGGACCGTGTTGAGGACGAGGACGGCCCCTTCGGGGGCGTGCGCCCGGTGGGCCGCGGCGAGCTCCGCCAGCAGCAGTCGCTGCCGCTCGGCCTCCAGGGCGACGTCGTACGGCTGCCACGGGGCGGGCAGCCGGTCCCAGACGGTCAGCGGGTCGAGCAGGCACACCGTCAGCTCGGGCCGGTGGGCGTACAGGCCGGACGCCGGATCGGCCAGCTCCTGCACATAACCGCCGTGCCCGCCGGAATACGGGATCATCAGCATGCCGTGCCGGGCGAGCTGGGCGGTCAGCGGCGCGACGATCCCGGCGGCAGTGGCGCGCCCGGTCACCGCCACCCGTACGACGGGGGTCCCGGGGTGGGCCGCGAGCACCTCACCGGGGTCGAGGCGCGCCAGCACCCGCCCGGCCCAGTCACAGGCGTCGTCTGCGGGCTGCGCCGCAGGGGGCGCCTCGTCCAGGGCCGTCAGCAGGCCGGCGAGTTCGGGGTACGAGGCGGCGAGTGCGCCCGCGGCGTGCAGCGCGCGCATCCGGGCTTCCGCTTCATCGCGTCGCGTGGTCATGTCGTCGCCTCCACTGCGAAGCCGGCCTTGATCCACTTGCTGGACTCGATCGCGATGCCGACTGCCCGCCCCTGTGCTCCCAGCCGTGGCAGCAGGCGCTGAAGCTGGCAGAAGACCAGGGCGTTCCCGTTGTTCCCGGTCTCCGCGACACAGGAGACCTCCTCCCACTCGAGGCCCTGCCGCAGCGTCCTCGTGATGCGCTCGGTCATCCGGCCGCCGAGCTGCGGCGGAAGGACATGGCCGAGGCTCTCCGAAGTCCAGCCGAGGGTCGCCAGAAGGGTGTCGAGGACCTCGCGCGCCATGACCGGGACCTGGCGCTCCACGGCCTTGTAGTCCTCGGTGACGGCGGGCCGGCCGCTGTGGCGGTCCGCCGCGCCGAACCATTCGACGCGCTGGCCGGGTGTCCGGCCGAGACCGCTGAGCCAGTGGTCGGCCGCGGCCAGCCTGGCCCGCCGTCCGGTCCCGGACTCGCCGCTGAGCACCACCGCGCCCGCGCCGTCCCCGAACAGCACGTAGTTGACGAGCTGGGCGGGCGGCAGCTCGCGGAAGTCCTGTGCGAGATCCAGGTGTTTGCTGCACACGTCGCCGCCGATCACCAGCCCGAGCGGCTTGCCGCCACGGCCCTGCGCCGAAAGCAGCGAGGAGCCCAGCGCCAGCGCCTGAACCGCTCCGGAGCAGCCGGACTGGAGCTGGTACGCGGGCACCTGGTCGATTCCGAGCCGGTCCGCCACCAGTGCGGCCGTGGTCGGCATCAGCGCGTCGGGCGTGGCGGTGGCCAGCACCAGGAAGCCGACGTCCTCGGGGTCGGCGTCCGCGTCCGCGAGCGCCCGGTCGGCGGCGTCCGTGCACAGGTCCTCCAGGCTCCAGCGGACCGCTCCGCTCGCCAGGTCGAGGGCGAAGTGCCGGGTTCTGGTGCCGATGAACGCCTCCACCCACTCCGCGGAGATGCCGAGCCGCAGAGCGAGCGCCGTGTTGTCGACGGGGTCGCCGGGCAGCGCCGTGCCCACGCCCGCCAGCCGGGTCCGCGCGGCCGTCACCCCGGGACCGCCGCTTCGAGCTGCTCGCCGAGATAGCCGATCAGGCTCTCGACGCTGACGAGGCTGGAGAGCATCTCCGGCATCGACAGCTCGCCGAGCTCCGGGAAGCGCACCTCCAGCCGGTACTTGAGCTCCATCAGCATCACGGAGTCAAAGCCGAGGTCGTCGTAGAAGCGCAGCTGGTCGTCCAGGTCGTCGCAGCGGCCGCCCTTGACCAGGGCGACGGCTTCGCGCACGCCCTCGCGCACCCGGTCGGCAAAGAGCCCGCCGCTCGGGGGCCGCTCGCCCGGGGCCGCGGCAGCCGTCTCGGCCGTCTGCGCGGCGTGCCGCCAGGACCGCCACTCGGTGGAGAACGCGTGCGGGACCATCCGCACGACCTGACGGTCGGCGTCCGCGTAGAGGCCGTCCCAGGCGGGGTCCAGCCCGTCCTGGTGCAGCCGGGCGAGCGCCTCGCCGAGCTCCCGGGCGCCGGAGTCGGCGCCCCGGCAGACCGCGAGGGCGGGCAGGTCCCGGGAGGCCGCGATTCGCCGGAAGAGTCCGCACAGCACAGGCTTGGGCCCGATCTCGACGAGGTGCGTCGGCGCGGGCCGCTGGGCGCACAGCGACCGGGCTGCTGCCTCGAACAGCACGGTGGAGGCGATGTGCTCGGTCCAGTAGGCGGCGTCCAGGTCCTCGCCCGGCGCCAGGAGCCGGCCCCGTACGGTCGAGTGGAACGGCAGCCGGGGGCGGCCGGACGTGACCCGGGACGCCGCCTCCTCGAAGTCCCGCAGCACCGGGGCCATCAGGGGTGAGTGGAAGGCGTGGGAGACGGTGAGCGGGGTGCAGGCCAGTCCCCGTTCCTCCAGCCGGGCGCGGACTCTGCCGAGGGCGGTGAGGTCGCCGGACAGCACCGTCGAGCCGGGGCCGTTGAGCGCGGCGACGCCGACGGAGGGCTCGTCGGCGACGAGCGCGGCGGCCTCCGCGGACCGCGCCCTGGTCGCCAGCATGCCGCCGCCTTCGGGCAGCCGCTGCATCAGCGTGCCGCGTACGGCGATGAGCCGGGCGGCGTCGGCGAGGTCGAGCGCCTCGGCGACGACGGCGGCCGCGAACTCCCCGACGCTGTGGCCGACGACGGCCACGGGCCGCACGCCGAGCTCCATGAGCGTGCGGGCGAGGGCGTACTCCACGGCGAACAGCGCGGGCTGGGCGAGGCCCGTCCTGTGGACGGCCGGGTCCCCGGCGAGGATCGTCTCGCGGACCGGGGCGCGGGTGTGGGGCTCGAGCGCCGCGGATGCCTCGTCGAGGAAGCCCCGGTACAGGGCGGAGTGGCGGTACAGGCTCGCGGTCATCCCCGGGTGCTGCGCCCCCTGCCCGGTGAAGGCGAAGGCGACGGCCGGCGCATGCTCCCCCTCCCGGAACTCCGCCTCCCGGAAGCCGGCGTCCCGGAAGCCGGCGTCCTGGAAGTCCGCGTCCAGGTCCGCGGCGGCGAAGAGACGCGAGGCCAGCTCCTCGGGCGTGTCGGCGGCGGCCGAGAAGCGGTACGGCAGATGGGCGCGGGAGCGGTTGCTGGTCCAGCACAGCCGGGCGAACTCCGCCGCGCCGCGCCCTGCGACGTCCACGGCCTGCAGCCGCAGATTCCGGCGCAGCGCGCGGGGGCTGTCCGCGGACAGCGTGAACACCCCCGCGGACCCGGCGCTCACGGACCCCGGTTCGCTGCCGGGCGAGCAGGCCGAAGGGGTGCCGCGGGTGTCGAACGGCAGGGGTCCCCCGGACGGCCTCGGGGAGGGAACCGAGCCGCAGACGAGGTGCGCGTTCGTGCCGCCCATCCCAAAGCCGGACACGCCGGCCGCGCAGCCTTCCGCGGGCAGCGTGAGCGGCTCGGTCAGCAGCTCCAGGCCGCGGCTGCCGAGGGCGAGCCGAGGGTTCGCCCCGCCGGGCGGCGGCGGGTCGGCGGGGACGAGTCCGTGCCGCAGGGCGAGGACGGTCTTGATGAGGCCGGCGATCCCCGCGGCGCCTTCGGTGTGCCCGATGAGCCCCTTGACCGCGCCGAGCGCCAGGGGCCGTTCCCGTACGCCGTCGTCATCGCGGAACACATCACCCAGTGCCAGGGCTTCGATCTGGTCGCCGAGCAGGGTCCCGGTGCCGTGCGCCTCGACGTAGCGGATCTCCTCGGGCCGCGTCCCCGCCCGGGCGCAGGCGGCGGCGATCACGTCGCGCTGCGAGGCCCGGCGGGGGGCCATGATGCCGTTGCTGCGGCCGTCCTGGTTGACCGCACTGCCCAGGATGACCGCGTGCACCGCGTCGCCGTCGCGCACGGCGTCCTCGAGCAGCCGCAGCGCCACCACGCCGACTCCCTCTCCGCGCCCGATGCCGTCCGCGTCGGCGGCGAACGGCTTGCACCGGCCGTCGGGGGCGGCCAGCCCCGACTGCGCGTAGATCTCGTCCAGCACCGGCCCCGCCACGATGTTCACGCCGCCGGCCAGCGCCAGTTCGCACTCCCCGGCGTGCAGCGCGCTGCACGCCAGATGGACCGCGACGAGGGAGGAGGAGCAGGCGGTGTCCACGGTGACGCTGGGGCCGCGCAGGTCGAGCTGGTACGAGATGCGGTTGGCGAGCATGGAGCGGCCCGCGCCGGTGCCGGTGCGGGGGCTGACCCCGTCGGGGGAGGCGGCGCTCAGGCGCAGCCAGTCGTCGGACATGCAGCCGATGTAGACGCCGACAGGGGTGCCGGCGAGCCGGGCCGGGGACGCTCCGGCGTCCTCGACCGCCCGCCAGGCGCACTGGAGCAGCAGCCGCTGCTGCGGGTCCATCGCTTCGGCGTCGGCGGCGGGGACGGCGAAGAAGGCGCGGTCGAAGGCGTCGGCGTCGGCCAGGAACCCCCCGGGCGGGGAGGGCGTCGGACCGCGGGCCGCGGGGCGCTCGCCGACGGCGGGCACACCGCCGCGCAGCAGCCGCCAGTAGGCCTCCGGGTCGGGCGCTCCCGGGAAGCGGCAGTCCAGACCGACCACCGCGACCGGTGGTGCGAGACGCCGCCCGGTCGCCGGACGGGAGGACGGGCCAGATGGACGGCCCATGGTCACACCTCCCGCCGCCCGTCGCCGGCCTTGGCGAACTCGTCGCGGAGGTGGCGGGCCAGTTCGTCGGCCGTGGGGTGGTCCCAGGCGACGGTCGGCTCCAGGTAGAGGCCGAACTCCTCCTCGATGTCGCCGTAGAGGCTCAGCGCGGCCACCGAGTCGAGCCCGTACTCCGCGAACGGCGTGCGGCTGCCGATCTCCTCGGCGGGACGCTGCAGATACTCGCTCAGCCGGGTGATCAGCCAGTTCCGGAAGTAGCGGGTGTCGTGGGCGGCGACCGCCCCGGGCGACGCGACCGCCGCGGCGGCAGGCGACGACGCGACCGGTGCCGCGGACGACGGACTGGGGCCCGGGACGTCCGCCCCGGGGGGATGCAGCGCCATCTGATGCTCCTCCACAACGTGCTCTCGGCGACGCCTCTCGGCAGGGCTGCGGCGTGTGTCACGCCAGGTGCGCTTCGCCGGCGATCGGGGTGTCGTACAGGTCGTAGCTGCGGCTTTCGTGGTAGCGGCCAAGGACTTCGTCGAGCAGCCGGCCGTCCCAGCCCTCGGGCAGCGCGGGCAGCGGCCGGCCCAGCCGTTTGACGAGCCGGGTCAGGGCGGCGGCGAGCCAGGCGGGCGAGGCGAGGAACGCATCGTCCGCAGGCTCCTGGCAGCGCCACACCCCCAGGCACGCCGCGCCCGCCAGCAGCAGCGTGTAGCGGTCGGCGACGGCGTACGCCTTGGGACTGGCGAGGACGGTGCGGTCCTTGGGGGGCATGTCGCGGCACTCGGTCTGCAGACTGCGCAGCTCCTGCTCGAGGGCCGCTGCCAGTGCGCTCAACGCCTCGGCGTACTCGCCGGCCCGCGCCGCGTCCTGGCCCGTGAACTGCTCGGCGGCCCCGTCCAGTGTGGCGACCAGGGCGTCGCTGCCCGCGACCAGCGCCAGCCTGGCCGGGTCCAGCGGGGGCAGCGGGTCGCGTACCCGGAACAGCCCCTCGGGGGCGGCCTTGCCGGTGAACCAGGCGGTGCGGGCCAGCCGGGGCAGCTGCGGGATGATCGTCGCCTGGCAGGCGGCGGTGCCCGCGTGCCCGAGGCTGATCATGGGAAGGTCGCGGACGTGCTTCTGGAACGCGCCGTATGTTCCGTCGCGTACATAGAAGTTCGCGCCGAGCACGATCGACAGGTCGTAGGCGGTCTCGGTGAGCAGCTTCGGCAGCAGATACTTCACGGCCGCCGCGTAGACGCTGGTGGCGTCGGGCAGCAGATGCACGGCGCGGGTGGCCGCCAGCGCCAGGCAGTCGCTGATCAGCAGGTCGGTGAAGGCGCCGGTGAGGGTGGCGCGGGCGTGCGGGATGTCCAGGACGGAGCGGTGGTAGAGCCTGCGGTCCAGGGCGAAGCCGACCGCGGTGCGCAGGGCGGTGTCCCCGCAGCCGAGGATCATGGAGGGGACGACGCTGCGGGTGATCTGGAAGGAGCGCAGGGCGAGTTCGACGCCGTCGCCGAGCCGGCCGACCAGGGCGTCGGCGCCGACCGGGCAGTCGGTGAACTCGATGCCGGCGTTCTGGCAGCCGCGGACGCCGACCGTCTCGTAGCGCGGCAGATAGCGGTAGCGGTCGGGGGGCATCCGGTCCTTCTCGACGAGCAGCACGGAGTGGCTGCGGCTGCCGGGGCCTTCGTCGGTGCGGCTGAACAGCACCAGCGCCTCTGCCCGTTCGACGTTGTTGATGACCTGCTTCACACCGTCCAGGACGAAGCCGCCGTCGACCGGCCGGGCCCGGAACTCGTTGCGGACGAAGTCGTTGCCGTGGGCCAGTTCGTGGTAGGCGATGGCCAGTCGGCCGCCGCCGAGCAGCAGGTCCGCGACGCGCCGCTGCTGCCGGGGGGCGCCGGCCGCCCAGACGGCGACGGCGGCGAGGAAGGTCGTGGCCCCGTACCCCAGCCCGAGGCTGGCGTCCCTGCGGAATACGGTGCGCAGGACCCGGCCGAGCGTGTCGATCCTCTCCAGCCTGCCGCCGAGCTCCTGCGGAGTGAATTCGGCGTTCAGCCGGAAGTCGGCGAGTTCCGCCTCGGCCTCGGCGAGGAGTTCGCTGCGCTCGTCGGCGGCGAGCAGTGCGTCGAGGCCCAGCGGATTGTCCGGGTCCGCCGGGTCGCCGAAGCGCCGTTCGAGTTCGGCGACGCGCTGCTGGATGAGGACTTCTTCCTGGCTCGGGGTCAGCATGGGGGTCCTTTGGGGGGTCCTTCTGCGATACGGCCGGTCAGCAGGGAGAACAGCTCTCCCGCCTGGTACTGGTCGGCGAGCCGGTCGAGCAGGCGCTCGTACAGCTCCGCAAGCTCCGGGTCGTAGGCGAAGGGGCGGCCGGGCCGGGGCCCGGTGAGGCCGGGCGCCGCCTGGTCCAGCCGCTCCGCGAGCCGGGCGAGGGCGGCGTGCAGCCACAGGCCGTCGCGCCACAGCGCCTCGGTCCGTGTGTGCAGCGTCTCGCGCCGGTTGTGCTGCCAGACTCCGAGGCAGCAGGCGGCGGCGAACAGCAGGCTGTAGCCGCGGGCGAGGTCGAAGCTCTCCACGGGCGCGCCGCCGGGCACGGGCCGCTGGGCCCGCATCCGGGTGTGCAGTTCTGCTGCCGCGGCCGCCAGTGTGCGGGCGAGGGCGGCCGCCGGGGCGAGCGCGGGCTCGCGGGACGCCTGGGCGGCAAGCACCTCGGCCGCTGTCGGCAGGGAGCCCATGAGACTGCTGCCGTTCCGGGCGACCAGGCTGAGCCGGCCGGGGCGCAGCCGGGGCAGCGGCCGGGTGTGGCCGAAGGCGGCCGCGAGGGCCTGCCGCTCCTCGCGGCTGCCGGTGCGCACGGGGTGGCGGCGGGCGAGCGTGCGGAACTGCGCGGTCAGCGCATAGAGGTTGACCATGGTGTTGCCGTCGAAGATGCCGACGATGCGATGGTCGCGCTCCAGTTTCTGGAAGCGTCCGTGCGCGTAGTGGCGGGAGAGGTACGAGCGGGCTCCGAGCACCCCGCGCAGTCGGGTGAGGATGTCGTCGGCGACGGTCGGCGCCAGGTACTTGGCGACGGCGGAGGTCACGCTCAGCTCGTCGGGCAGGGTGTGGACGGACCGGGCCGCGACGGTGCTCAGCGCCTCCATGGCGAGCAGATCGGCGTAGGACTCGGCGAGGGTGCGGCGCGCGGCGGGCAGGTCGATGAGCCGGCGTCCGTACAGTTCCCGCTCGGCGGCGAACCGGCAGGCGAGGCGCAGCCCGTGGTCCATCGCGCCGAGCGAGAGCCCGGTGCACAGCGAGCGGGTGATCTGGAGGGCCTTGAGCACGGTCTCGGGGCCTTGACCCTCGCGCCCGACGAGAGCGTCCGCGTCGACGGGGGCCCGGTCGAAGGCGATGCCGCTGATGTCCGCGCCCCGGATGCCGAGGGTGCGCACCTTGGGCAGGGTGCGGCAGACCCCTTCGGGCAGCTCGTTCTTGTCGACGAGCAGCAGGCTGAAGCCGCGGGGGCCGCCTTCGGGCGAGGTGCGGGCGAGCAGGCAGACGAGCCGGCTGCGGGTGGCGTTGTTGATCAGCCACTTCTCGCCGCTGACGAGATAACCGCCGTCGGTGCGTTCGGCGACGACCTCTCCGGCCATCAGGTCGCTTCCGTGGGTGCGTTCGGTCAGCCCGAGGGAGACGGGCTCCCCCGCCCTGACCAGGGGCGCCAGCCGGCCGGCGCCGGCCCGGTCCTCGGCGACCCAGACGCAGACCGCGCCGAGGAAGGTCTTGCCGTGGCCGATGGCGCAGGTCAGATCGCGGCGGGCGAGCGTGCGCACGATCTCCAGCAGCTGTGGGAAGCCGGTGAGCGCGCCGCCGTGCTCCGCGGGGATGTAGTAGTGGTGGACGCCCAGTGCGCCGAGCAGTTCACAGGCGTCCGCAGGGAACTCCTCCGCCGCGTCCTGGTGCGCGGCGCGGGCGTAGGAGAGCGGCCCGTCTGCTTCCGGATCGCCGAGGCCGCGGTCGAGCTGTTCGGCGAGCAGCCAGCGCGGGCCGCCGCCTTCGTCGTCTCGGGCGTCCGCGGACGCGCGCAGCGGCGTGGGTGTGCCGGTCCGCTCGGTGAGTGCGGTCATCCGGCCGCCCCGCCGCTCGTGGCGCCTTCGCCGCTCATCGCCCCCGTCGTCACCAGGGCGCGCACCTCCGGGTGCAGTTCCTCGTACAGGGGCTGGATCCGCCCGTCCAGGAACAGCCGGCGCATGGCGGTGCGCTGGAGCTTGCCGCTGGTGGTGCGGCGTACGGTGCCGGGGCGGACCAGCAGCACGTTCTCGGCTGCGACTTCGAACTCCTGGGCCACGCATGTCCGCACGGCGGCCGACAGCTGGGCCAGCTCGGCCTCGAAGCAGGATCCGGTGCGCACCTCCTGGACGACGACCACATGGTCGCGGCCGGACTCGACGGCGAAGGCGGCGCTGGAGCCGAACAGCGCGCTGATGCGCTGCACGCTGCGCTCGATGTCCTGCGGGTAGAGGTTGCGGCCGGCCACGATCATGATGTCCTTGATGCGGCCGGTGACATAGAGCTCGCCGCCCGCGAGCGCTCCGAGGTCGCCGGTGCGCAGATACCCCTCGTCGCCGTCCTCGGTGACGGCGTGGAAGGCGTGGGCGTTCTCCAGCGGCCGGTTCCAGTAGCCGCGGGCGATGCTCTCGCCGCGCAGCCACACCTCGCCGACCTGTCCGGCGGGCAGTCTGCGGCCGGTGTCGGGGTCGACGACGGCGACCTCGCAGCCCTGCGGGCGGCCGCAGCTGACGAGCCGGCGCTCGGGCTGCCCCAGCTCGGCGGGGCGCAGCCGGTGCTGCTCCAGCTCCCCGGCGTCCACGAGGCGCATCGCGGCCGGCTCCCCGACATCGCCGCCGGTGGCCAGCAGGGTGGCTTCCGCCAGTCCGTAGCAGGGGTAGAAGGCCTCTCTGCGGAACCCGGCGGGTGCGAAGCGCTCCGCGAACGCCTCCATCGTCTCGGCGCGCACCGGCTCCGCGCCGTTGACGGCCGTCTCCCAGCGGGAGAGGTCGAGTTCGGCGATCTGGTCGTCCTTGATGCGGCGCAGACACAGGTCGTAGGCGAGATTGGGGCCGCCGCCGGTGGTGATGCCGTGCCGGTCGACCATCTGCAGCCAGCGCAGCGGCCGTTTGACGAAGGTCATCGGCGGCATCAGCACACCGCACGCGCCCAGCCAGAGCGGGTGCAGCAGATGCCCCACCAGCCCCATGTCGTGGTGGAAGGGCAGCCAGCCGCCCACGCGGGACTCCTGTGAGGTGCGCATCGCCCGCTGTATCGACTGCTGGTTGGCCAGCAGATTGCGATGGGTGACCATGACGCCCTTGGGGTCGCTGACCGACCCCGAGGTGTACTGGAGGAAGGCCACGTCGTCGGGGAACAGCCCGGGCTCCTCCCAGGCGTCCGGGTCTCCTCCGGAGAAGCGGTCGGTGGCCAGAGTGGCCACCTCGGTGTGCCCCATCTCGGCGAGCAGCTGCGAGACGGCGGAGGCCATGGCGGCGTCGGTGAGGATATAGCTCACCGAGGCGTCCCGGACGATGCCTGCGACGCGTTCGACGTTCTGCCGGGAGCCGGCGGGCACGGGCGCGGGCACGGCCACCGCCCCGGCGTACAGGCAGCCGAGGAAGCTGCTCATGAACTGCCGTACATCACTCTGCAGGATGAGCACCCGATGGCCGTGGGAGCCGCTGCGCTGCAGCCAGGAGGCCAGCCTCCGGGCGCTCTCGCCCAGCTCGCCGTAGCTGAGGACGTCGGATTCCAGCCCGCCCTGCTGATCGTCCCGGACGCACACATAGGCCTCGCGCTCGGCGAGTGCGGTTATCCGTTCGTGCGCGAGTTCGGTGAAGTTCCGGTGTGCAGCCATCTACGCCCCCAGCGCCGCGTACTGATGGCCAGAGCTTCGGAGAACGCTCTCAAGCCGTCCTTGAAGCCCCGTGGACCTCATGGAAAAAGGCGTGTTTCTCACCTGCCGTCGCCACGCGGCACGATCTCCGAGGGCAGCGTCTCGTGCTGCCGCACCCCGGGCACCCAGACCCAGTACATCCCGTACGCGATCAGAGCCCTGCCCACCGGGCGCAACACCCTGACGACGACAAACTTCCGCAGCGACGACATGGCCGAAACTCCTTGGCGTGTGGTGGACCCCGTCCACAGACCATGCGCCCCCTCTCTCGACGATGGCTCTAACCGGCGGACGGGGTGCGCTCAGGAGAGCCGCAGAGCGGTGTCGATCAGCGGCACATGGCTGAAGGCCTGCGGGAAGTTGCCGACGAGCCGGCCGCGGCGGGTGTCCCACTCCTCGGCGAGCAGCCCCAGATCGGTGCGGAGCGCCAGCAGCCGCTCGAA
Source organism: Streptomyces chengmaiensis (assembly GCF_029846775.1). Classification (NCBI taxonomy): domain Bacteria; kingdom Bacillati; phylum Actinomycetota; class Actinomycetes; order Kitasatosporales; family Streptomycetaceae; genus Streptomyces; species Streptomyces chengmaiensis. The sequence goes on along the minus strand of NZ_JARWBG010000021.1, from coordinate 12,415 downwards.
GAGCTTCCGGGCCTCGTCCGTGCGGCCGATGAGGGCGAGGTCGTGGGCGAGCCAGAAGGAGCAGGCGAGGAAGACGCCTTCCCCGCCGGGCAGTCCGTCGCCGCCGAGGGTGTCGGAGCCGTCGTCGGGCACGGGGTAGCGGCGGACGAAGCCGTCGTCGCACAGCTCGCGCTGGACGGCTTCGACGGTGCCGACGACGCGGGGGTCGTCGGGCGGCAGAAAGCCCATCTGCGGGATGAGCAGCAGGGAGGCGTCGAGTTCGCGGGAGCCGTAGTACTGGGTGAAGGTGTTGCGGTCCGGGTCGTAGCCGTGGGCGCACACATCGCGGTGTATCTCGTCGCGCAGGGCCCTCCATCGCCGTACGGGGCTCTCCAGCGGGAGCCGGCTGAGTCTGCGGACGGTGCGGTCGGCGGCGACCCAGGCCATGACCTTGGAGTGGACGAAGTGCCGCCTGGGGCCGCGGACTTCCCAGATGCCCTCGTCCGGCTCGCGCCAGTGGGACTCGAGGTGGTTCATCAGCTTCATCTGGAGGATGTGCGTGGAGTCGTCGCGGGACAGGCCGGAGGTCTGGCCGAGCCACAGGGCGTCGACGACTTCCCCGTACACGTCGAGCTGGAGCTGGTGCGCCGCTCCGTTGCCGATGCGGACGGGGCCCGACTTCTCATAGCCGGGCAGCCACGGCAGCTCCGACTCGGCGAGTTCGCGTTCGCCCGCGACTCCGTACATGATCTGCAGGTTCTGGGCGTCTCCGGCGACGGCCCGCAGGAGCCATTCGCGCCAGGCGCGGGCTTCCTCGCGGTAGCCGGTGCGCAGCAGGGAGGAGAGGGTGATGGCGGCGTCGCGCAGCCAGGTGTAGCGGTAGTCCCAGTTCCGTACGCCGCCGATCTCCTCGGGCAGGGAGGTGGTGGGGGCGGCGACGATGCCGCCGGTGGGGGCGTAGGTGAGCGCCTTGAGAGTGATCAGCGAGCGGACCACGGCCTCCCGGTACGGCCCGAGGTAGGTGCACTGCCCCGTCCAGCGGGCCCAGAAGCTCTCGGTTCCGGCGAGCAGCGCGGCGGGGTCGGGCCGCGGCGGGGCGTCGCCGTGGGAGGGCTGCCAGCTGAGGGCGAGCGCGACGCGTTCGCCTGCGGCGACGCTGAACGCGGCGTGGGTGGTCAGGTCGCTGCCGTAGGTGTCGGCGTCGGTGTCGAGCCACAGTGCGTCGGGGCCCGCTACGGCCACCACCCGGTCCCGTCCGCCGGGCCCTTGCTCGCGCTGCACCCAGGGCACGATGCGCCCGTAGCTGAACCGCATGCGCAGGGCGGAGCTCATCCGCACCCGTCCGGAGACGCCCTCGACGATGCGTACGAGGGTGGGCGCGGCGTCCGGTCTGCCGCGTCCGGCGTCGCGCGGCGGCATGAAGTCGATGAGCCGTACGGTGCCTTCGGGCGTGTCCCACTCCGACTCCAGCACGAGCGACTCGCCGCGGTAGCGGCGGCGCGTGGCGGGCGTGGGCCCGAGGGCGCCCGCGACGGGGGCGAGCCGCCAGAAGCCGTGTTCCTCGCCGCCGAGCAGCCCGGCGAAGACGGCGGGTGAGTCGAAGCGGGGCAGGCAGAACCAGTCGACGGAGCCGTCCCTGGCGACCAGGGCGGCGGTCTGCATGTCCCCGATCAGTGCATAGTCCTCGATGAGCGCAGCCACACGAACTCCCGAACGCCGTCCCAGCCGTCCACGGGGGTGTGTGCCGCCCGCCCCCGTCTCCCCTGCGGAACACAGGGGGTTCGGGCACGTTACGCATCGCCCCTCGAATCTCGGCTGTCCGCCGGACTCGTCGCGGCAGCCGGCCGCAAGACGCGCACGGAGGGCAAGGGGCGCGTTACGCCTGCCGATTGCGCGGCGTGGACATCACCTTATTCGCGCTGGCCGGGCCCCGGGATACTCGGCGGGCGCATCTTGGCATGCCCGCGCCCAGCCGTCGGGCCCAATCCCCCCTCTGGAGGTCAGAGGTGACATACCGATACGCGTCAGCCTGCCGCTCCGCCGCCGCCGTCGGCGCGGGCGTCGCGATACTCCTCGCCGCGCTCCTCCCGCCGAGCGCGGGCGGCCACGCCGTGGCCGGTCGCGACCACGCGCGGAGCCGCACATCGACACAGCCCCGCGCCCTTCGGGGCGCTGCCGAACCGCGTCGGCTGCCGCCGGGCCCGCCTGAACCCGCCGCGACCGCCGTTCCGGTACGGCCGGCTCAGCCGCCCGGAACGGCACGCAGATGGGAGGGGCCGCGCCGGGAGCCCGGCACCGCCGACGGACGGGTCTCGCGCAGCACCAGCGTCATCCGCGTATAGCCCTTGTCCTGAAGGGTCCTGGGAGTTTCGTCGACGATGCGGCAGTCCGTGCGACCCCAGCGCGGGTCGGGGTGCCACAGGGGCCGTACCGCTCCGTCATGGTGGAGGGCCGCCGCACCCACGGCGCTCATCCAGTGCGGAAGGCCGCAGCGATAGGCGGCGTCCATGATCGGATCCCCGGCGATGTCCTCACGGATGGACCGCAGCACCCGGTCCTCGCCGTCGCTCTCCAGGGCGGACTCCAGCTGCGCCATCAGCGGCAGGCACCAGCTGGTCTCATGGTCGGCCAGCACGGTCGCCGCGTCCGGGTGGAAGAGCACGAACCGCAGGAAGTTCTGCGTCGGCATGGCGGTGGGGTGCGGTGCGACACGCCGGAAGAGCGCGTCGAAGGCCGGGTTGGCGTGCGCCACGTTCCAGCGGCGGTCGAAGAGCAGCGACGGCAGCGGCACCGCGTCCATCATCGCCGCGTAGTCGCGCAGGTAGGACTGCGTGTCGGGGACGACGACGGGCACGGCGGGGCGGGCGGGCCGGGCGCCCGGACCCGCGGGGTAGGCGGGCGGGCGGTACGGCGGCACCGGCCCCGACGGGCGGGCCGGGCCGACGGGTCGGGTCGGCACGGCCGGACGGCGGGGGCCCGACGGCGGCACCGGCCCCGAGGGACGCAGCGGGGCGCCCGAGGGGCGCAGCGGGACTCCGCCGAAGCCGAACGCCTCGTACCCCTGGGCGGAACCGGCCGGCCGGGCGTTCTCCGCCCCGCTTCGCTCCGCCCGTTCCACGGCGTCGAGCAGGGCTCGCGGCTTCGCGTCGTCGCGGCGTCGTGTGAAACGGCGGCCGTGACGGTCCCGTTCCCGCCGGCCGTCCGGCTCGGCCTCACGCCGGTCCGCTCTCGCCCGCCGGCCGTCCGACGCGGTGACCGCGGCGGCCGACGCGCTGTCCGGGGTGTGCTCCCCGGTCCGCTTCCCGCCCGGGTACGCCCCCGGGGCGACCGCCAGTCGTTCGGCCATCTCCCCCAGGCTCAGGCCGAGTTGCCGCCGACGCCGCCTCAGCGCCTCGGCCAGCCGTCGGGTCCGCGGCGTGCCACGGGTCGCGCCGGCGCATCCGAGCCGTCCTTGGACACCGGGCTGCTCCGCGCCTGCCTCGTGTGTCATCGAGAACGCCCCCCTTCTCGAAGTCGCCTCGCGGTGTTTCGAAGTTCGTGAAGCTCTTGCAGTTCTCGAAGTCGCCCTTGCCGGAGTTCGGTTCACCCGGACCGGAACCATCGCTTCGATCTTCAACCGCGTGGCGATCCTGCTACCGCACAGGCGGTCATGTCAACTATCGTGGCATTCCGCGCCGTTGAACGACCAGATCGCGCCACAGCTGTGGCAAAACCTGGCTGCATTTACTCGGAGCGGCTAGTCTCGCGGCAGCCCACTGTCTGCGGAGCGAACCCGCGTGATCTAGGAGACCTACTGGTGACAGACGGCTTCTCGGTTCCGGGCCCGACGACCACAGGCCCTCTCGCGGCTACCGTTGCGCGCGTGGCGGACCTCGCCGGCAGGCTTGGTTTGAGCCATGGCGACGTCTTCCACGTCGACGAGCTCTCCGAGGCGTCCGGAGTGCCCGCGGATGTCGTCGCCGCCCTGCTCGACGGGCAGCCGGCCGGCGAACCCGACCTCCAGACCCGCTTTCTGCAGCGCTTCGACCTGCTGCGCAGAACACGGCTGAAGCCCAACGGCCGCCGCTACACCCAGCAAGAGATCGCCGACGGCGCCGGGATGTCCCGCCAGCAGGCCGGAGCCCTGATCAACGGCGACCGCCGGCCCACCATGGAGCACTGCGATGCCATCCAGAGGTTCTTCAAGGTCCACGCCGGGTTTCTTACGGCCGACGACGCCGACGCGCTCAACGGCGCACTTCAGCGCACCGAGCAGCGGCTGCTGCAGGACTACGCCGGCGACGGCGATCCGCTGGAGCGGCTGCTGCAGGACCACGGCGTACGCGGCATCGCCTGGCGCGCCGCCCAGCTGCCCACCGACAAGCACCGGGACAAGGTCACCGAGTGGCTCGACATGCTGCTGGAGAGCGTCAAGCCGACCAGTCCCGACGACTCCCGGTAACCCCGATTTCCGGACAGCGTCGGCCGCACACGTGTCCGCCCGCACGCTTCAGGGGAGAGGAGAACGGTGAGCATAGGCAAAGAGATGCGCCGGCTGTGCGGCGAGCTGGTCTCCGGAATCGATCTCCCCGCTCCGGCGGAACCCGCCGATCTCTACGCCGCCCTGTGCGAAGGGATGGCCAGGCACCGCGGCCGGCCCGTGCGCTACCGCACGGCCTCGTTCCCTCCGGGCACCGCCAGCGGCCTCTGGCTCGACATGACCGACCAGGACCTGATCGTCATCGAACGCCGCACCGCTCCCTACCACCAAGTGGTCATCCTCGGCCATGAGTTGTGGCATATGAAGGCGGGGCACTGCACCCACCACGTCGAGGGCGCGGCCGTCGCCGCCCGGCTGCTGTCGGACGAGGCGGACATCCAGGACACCGTGCTCAAGGTGGCCGCGAGGACCCGCTTCGACCAGGCGGAGGAGAACGAGGCCGAGAGTTTCGGCCTGCTGCTCGGCAGCAAGTGCCGCGCCTGGCTGGCCGGCGGCTGCGCGGGGAAGGGGCCGACGAGCCGTGACGGGCTGGCCGGCCGCATCGAGGCCTCCCTGGGATACCGCGGTCCGCAGGGCTGAGGGGTGGACGGGCCCGACTACTACATCCCCGCCGCCGCGCTGGGCCTCGCGCTCGCCTTCAAGCTGCCGGGGATGCGTCGCAACTGGCGTGATCCGCTGCTGCGCTCGGTGTGCGCGCTGCTGGCACTCGCCGCGTCCACGTTCTTCTTCGCGGCCCCGCCGACCATCACCGCCGTCAACGGCCTCGCCGGCGTGCCCAACTTCTCCGCGCCGCTCGTCTACAGCATCCTGACCGCGCTTGGCGCCTCCTGCCTGGTGCTGCTGGTCAACTGGCGCGGGGGTCCGCCCGAGGAGACCCGAACGGTGGCACGCCGCTGGATGTACGGCTACGGGGCGGTCGTCGTCGCCCTCAATGTGCTGTTCTCCCTGGGCGAGGCCCCCGTCGAGCGGTTGCGCGACCTGGACACGCACTACGCCGGCACCCCGTACATCCGCGAGATGATCGTGCTGTACCTGGCCGCCCACAGTGTGGCGGCGGCCGCGATGACGGCGATGTGCTGGCGCTGGTCGCGGAAGGTCCACGGCTGGCTGCGCACGGGGCTGGTCACCATCGTCGTCGGCTCGCTGTTCAGCCTCGGCTACGGTGTCTGCAAGAGTGCGGCCGTGTTCGCCCGTTGGGCCGGAGCCGACCTGGACGCGCTGAGCACCTCCGTCGCGCCGCCGCTCGCCTCGCTGGGCGCTCTGCTCAGCGCCGCGGGCTTCGTGCTGCCGCTGCTGGCCCGGCGGGTGGCCCACCAGTGGTCGGCCTGGTGCGCCTACCGGCGGCTCGGTCTACTCTGGCGTGAGCTGCGCACCGTGGCGCCGCACTCCACGCCCTCGGTGCGGATCCCCCGGTGGGCGCCGGTCGACCTGCGGGTCACCCAGCGGGAGTCGGACATCCATGACGGACTGCTGTTTCTGCACCCGTACTTCGACCGGGCGCTGCGGGCCGACGCCCAGCGGGCCGCCCTCGGCCGCGGAGTCTGCCCGGAGCAGGCGCGGGCCGCAGCCGACGCGGCGATGATCTCCGCCGCGCTGCGGGCCCGGGCCGCCGACCCGGAGGGCAGGGTCATCTCCTCGGCAGGAGCCGCTTCCTCCGACGACTCCGGCCCGGCCGGACCCGCCGAGCCGGTCGAGGGACCGCGTGATCTGGTGCTGATCTCCCTCGCACTGCGCCGTTCGCCCGCCGTCGCACAGACCCGCAGGAGCAGGGCCCCGGCGGGCGCGTAGGCTCGATCGTGCGATGAACGACATGAACGGCAGTTCCAGGGGCGGCCGGACGTCCCTGGGCCCCAAGGCGGACCGCGACACCGTGCGACGCCACAATCTGAGCCTGGTGCTGCGGGCCGTGCGCGACGAGGGCGAGGCGACCCGCGCCGGAGTCGCCGCACGGGTCGGGCTGACCCGTGCGGCCGTCTCCTCGCTGGTGGAGCAGCTGCTGGACGGCGGGTTCCTCACCGAGTCCGGGAAGTCCTTCAGCGGACACGCGGGACGGCCGGGCACGGTGCTGAAGGTGTCGCGCACCGGAGTGGCCGGGGTCGGCGTCGAGATCAACGTCGACTATGTGTCCGTGTGCGTGGCGGATCTCGCGGGCACCGACCGGGTCCGGCTGGTGGAGCACCTCGACAACCGCGGCGCGTCCCCCGGGCGGGTCCTCGGGCGTGCGGCGGACATCGCCGCGCGTGCACTCGCCTCGGCGGCGGAACAGGAGCTGCGACCGGTGGGTGTGCGGTTGGCCCTTCCGGGGCTGGTGCACGCGGGGGCCGTACGCGAGGCCCCCAACCTCGGGTGGCGCGGCGTCGAGGCGGCGGAGCCGTTCGCGCGGGAGCTGAGTGCGGTGCGTCCCGCCGCACCCCCGCTGCCGGTGTCCGCGGGGAACGAGGCGGACCTCGCCGCGCTGGCGGAGCTGTGGTTCGGGGGCCTGGGGGCCGAGGGCCTCGGCGAGGTGCGCGGCTTCCTCTATCTGACCGGGGAGATCGGGGTCGGCGGAGCGCTGGTCCTCGACGGTGAGCTGCTCGGCGGCGCGCACGGGTTCGCCGGGGAGATCGGGCATCTGACGGTCGACCCGCGGGGGCGGCTGTGCCGGTGCGGTGCGCGGGGCTGCCTTGAGCAGTACACGGGGCAGTCGGCGCTGCTGCGGGCCGCCGGACTGGACGGGGAGTCCGGCGCGCCCGGTGTGGCGGAGCTGGAACGGCGGGCCGCGGCCGACGACGCGGCCGCGCTGGCCGCGCTCGAAGGGGCGGGCGGGGTGCTGGGCCGGGTGCTGTCGGGCGCGGTGAACCTCTGCGACCCGGACGCGGTCGTTCTCGGCGGGATCTACCGGCCGCTGTTCCGCTGGCTGGCCCCGCCCGCGGAGGCGGAGCTCTCCACCCGGGTGGTCTCCGGCCTCTGGTCGCCCGGCGGCGGCCGCCTGCGGCCCGCCTCCCCCACGACGGACGCCTCCCGCGGCGCGGCGGGACTGGTCCTCCAATCGGCCCTGTCCGACCCCGCGGCGTTCGCCCCGTCCTGACGTCTTCCACCCGCCCGCCCCCTGATGTACCGGGGCTCCGCCCCCGCACCCCTGCACGACCCGGCGCTCCGCGCGGACGACCGGGCCCACCGCCCGCTCCGGGCGCCGTGCGCCGAGCCGGGCCGCACGCGCGCCGGCCCGTACGCGCGCCGGCACTGCACCGCAACCGGGCTGCAGGGCGCGCCGGCGGCGCGAAGCGAGGCCGGCGGGGACCGCTCGCCCGTGCCGACGCACTGCGCGGGAGCCGCCGCACCGAGCGCCGCAGAGGAGGTCCGGAGGCGGAGCCCCCGGGTTCGGGATAAGGGTCCCCCACACCCCAGGGCGGAGGCGGAGAGCGGGGCGGGGAGGGAAACCGCCCCGCCTCAGCCGCGCGCACCCGTCAGGTGCTCCAGCGCCAACTGGTCCAGCACCTCGAACGCCATCCCCCGCTCCCCCGCCGCCTGCGCGTCGAAGTCCTCGTACGCCGTACGGTCCGCGAGGAGGCCCGCGAGGCCGTCGTCCGCCGTGGGGCGGCGGAGGTCGTCGAGGCGGGCCGCGCGCAGGGCGCCCCGGACATCCGGGTCCGCGCGGAAGGCGGTCGCCCGTTCCCGGAGGATCAGATAGGCGCGCATACAGCCCGCGGCCGACGCCCACACCCCCTGCGCGTCCTCCGTCCTCGGCGGCTTGAAGTCGAAGTGCCTCGGCCCCTCGTACCCCGCCTCCTCCAACAGGTCGACCAGCCAGAACGCCGCGCGCAGATCGCCCGCGCCGAAGCGGAGGTCCTGGTCGTACTTGACGCCGCTCTGGCCGTTGAGGTCGATGTGGAAGAGCTTGTCCGCCCACAGGGCCTGGGCCACGCCGTGGCTGACGTTGAGCCCGGCCATCTGCTCATGGCCCACCTCGGGGTTGACCCCGTACAGCTCGGGCCGCTCCAGCCGCTCGATGAACGCCAGCGCATGCCCGACCGTCGGCAGCAGGATGTCCCCGCGCGGCTCGTTGGGTTTTGGCTCCAGTGCGAAGCGCAGCTCGTAGCCCTGCTCCAGCACATACTGCCCGAGCAGGTCGAGCGCTTCCTTCAGCCGGTCCAGCGCGGTGCGCACATCCTTCGCCGCCCCCGACTCGGCCCCCTCGCGCCCGCCCCACGCAACATAGACGCGCGCGCCCAGTTCGGCGGCGAGGTCGATGTTGCGGAGGGTCTTGCGGAGCGCGAAGCGGCGCACCTCGCGGTCGTTGGCGGTGAAGGCGCCGTCCTTGAAGACGGGGTGGGTGAAGAGGTTGGTGGTGGCCATCGGCACGGCCATGCCCGTCGTGTCGAGCGCCCGGCGGAAGCGTGCGACGCGCCCTCGCCGCTCGGCGTCGGAGGCGCAGAAGGGGATCAGGTCGTCATCGTGGAAGGTGACGCCCCACGCTCCGAGACCGGCGAGCCGGTCGACGGTCTCGACCGGGTCGAGGGGCGGCCGGGTGGCGTCTCCGAAGGGGTCCCGGCCCTGCCAGCCGACGGTCCACAGGCCAAAGCTGAAACGGTCCTCGGGGGTGGGGGTGAAGCGTTCCGACATCGGGCAACCGCCTTCGCCAGAGAGGGATGCATACGGACTTGCACACGGACTGCATTCGGACAGCACGCGGACTGCACATGGAGCGCACAGGGGCGCGGACGGCAGCGTCGGCCAAGCATGGCCGATCCGATTTTGTTGTCTATGTGAACTAATTATGCACGGGTTCCGCGCCTCAGAGAAGCCCTCCGGAGCCCCGTAGACCCCTCTGGACCTCTCTGTGACCTCTCTGGACCTTTTCCTTCCGCATCACCTGGCGTAATTTGTTTCCGCCACAGCAAAAAGGGCAGCGAGGAGAGTGGGCAATGCCGGCACACCGGGTCGTCATCGGCGTGGACAGCTCCACCCAGTCCGCCAAGGCGGCGTTCACCGACGCCGGCACAGGGGCCGTGCTCGCCGTCGGCCGGGCCGCGCACCAGGTCGGCGGGGCGGACGGGGCGCGCGAGAGCGACCCGGAGGTGTGGTGGCGGGCGCTGCGCGAGGCGGTGGCCGCCGGACTCAAGGAGTCCGGGCTCCCCGCCGCCGCGGTCACCGGCATCGCGGTCGCGGGCCAGCAGCATGGACTGGTCGTTCTGGACGGTGAGGGCCGGCCCCTGCGGCCCGCTCTGCTGTGGAACGACACGCGTTCGGCCCCGCAGGCCGCGGCCCTGACCGAGGCCCTCGGCGGAGCGGACGCATGGGCCGCGCGCACCGGCTCCGTTCCCGTCGCCTCGATGACGGCCGCCAAGTGGCAGTGGCTGCGCGAGCACGAGCCGCATACGGCCCGGTCCGCCGCCGCGGTGCGGCTGCCGCACGACTTCCTCACGGAGCGGCTGGCCGGCACGCCCGCCACGGACCCGGGCGACGCCTCGGGAACCTGCTGGTACTCGACCGCCGACGGCGCGTACGACCCCGAACTGCTCGGCCTCGTGGGGCTCGACCCGGCCCTGCTGCCGCCGGTGGCGGCCACCGGCGCCGTGCGCGTCGGCTCGCTGACCGCCGAGGCGGCCCGGGAACTCGGCCTGCCCGAGGGGATCGCGGTCGCCGCCGGTACGGGCGACAACATGGCCGCCGCGGTCGGCCTCGGGCTGGGCGGCGCGGGGCTGCTGGACCAGCCTGTGCTCAGCCTGGGCACCTCGGGCACCGTGTTCGCCGCCACCCGCACCCGCCCCACCCGCCCCTCCGTCGCCGGGTTCGCGGCCGCGGACGGCACCTATCTGCCGCTGGCCTGCACTCTCAACTGCACCCAGGCCGTCGACAAGGTCGCCGCCGTCCTCGGTCTGCACCGGGACGCCGCGCAGGCGGGCGGCGAGGTGGTGCTGCTGCCGTATCTGGACGGCGAGCGGACCCCCGATCTGCCGTCCGCCTCCGGCCTGCTGACCGGGCTGCGACACGCCACCACCGGGCACCAGATCCTCGGCGCGGCCTATGAGGGCGCGACGGTGACCGTGCTGCGGGCCCTGGACGAGGTGCTGCGCGCCTGCGGACTCGACCCGGCCGATCCCGATGTCGCCGCCCGTCCGCTGCGGCTGGTCGGCGGCGGCGCGCGCGGACGCCACTGGGTGGAGACGGTGCGGCGGCTCTCCGGCCGCCCCCTGCTGATCCCGCAGAACGGCGAGCTGGTCGCCCTGGGGGCGGCGGCCCTCGCGGCGGCGGCCGCCTCGGGCGATGACCCGGTGGCGCTGGCGGCCGGCTGGCAGAGCGGGCACACCGCCGAGCTGCCGCCGGTGGAACGCGACGTCGAGACCTGGAACCGGGTGACGGACGTCCTGACCCGCGCGACGCCCGCACTGCTCGCCTGACCGGCCCGGACCGCCGCGGGACACCGCAGCCGGGCCGGGCGTCGGCACACCGCGGCCGGCCGGGTCGCCTCCGTCGAGGCGCTCACGACGAGGAGTCGACGGCGAGCCGAGGCGAGGGGCGTACGGTGCGTCACCCATCCGTGTCCCAGGAGGCCCCATGTTCTCAAGAGCACGGCGACGCACCACATCCGCCGCAGCCGCCGGACTCACTCTGCTGACCGCCGCCGCGCTGCTCACCGGCCTCGCGCCCGGCGCGGCGACCGCCGCCGGCGCCGCACCCGACTCGGCGGCGGCCGCGGACGCCGCCCGCGGCCGGACGGAGGCGGCGGCTTCTGAGGACCGCAGGAACTCGTACACCGTCGTCGCCACCGCCGATGACTTAGTCGTACCCGCCGTGGCGCGTCCCGGCCCCGCGAGCTTCGCGGTCTCCACGACCGACGCGACGGCCGGACAGATCGGCCTCGTCCGGCTGCGCAGGCCCGACGCTCTCGAGGACTTCCGCACCGGGCTGCGGATGTCGTTCTCCGACGACCGGGACGAGAGCGTACGGGGCGCCGCGCTCCTGAGCGCCTCGGCCGAACTGCTGGGCGGCGCGCTCACCAAGCCGGGACACCCGGTGACCTTCACCCAGCTCCTGCGGCCGGGCAGCTATCTGCTGATCGAGTACAAGGACTTCCAGAACCGCGAGCTGCCCGTCGGCGAGGAGCGCATCGGCACGCTCGCGGTCTCCGGCGGCCCGGCGGGGCGGCCGCCCGCGCCGCGGGCCGTCGTCGCCTCGTACGACAGGCCGGGCGCCGGGGCGCGCTATCTGACGCCGCGCACCCTGCGCGCCGGGGAGCCGCTGCTGTTCTTCAACGCCCTGGACCAGGTCAACGAGGCGGCCTTCTACAAGCTGCACCCCGGCAAGACGGCGGAGGACGTGCACCGGTTCTTCGTCGCGGTCGACAACCACGACTGGTCCGTGCCGCCGCCCTTCCCGCTCGGCAGCGTCGGCACTCCGCCGGTCTCCCCCGGCAGGTCCGTCGTCGTCCGGGTGCCCTTCACACCGGGCGAGTACGCGCTGGTCACCTGGGTGGCCGATGTACGCGACGGCCACAAGCTGGCGGCGAAGGGCACGCACACGGTCGTCACGGTCGAATGACGGGCGGGATGCCGGGCGGAGCGACAGCCGGAGCGACAGGCGGCGGGCGGGCTCACCGCGGGAGCAGGGCCACCCCGGCGTACGCGGCGGATGCGACGAGCACCCAGGCCGCCAGCCCCAGCGCCGCGGCCCGGCGGCCGGTCCGGGCCAGCGACGGCAGGTCGACCGCGCTGCCGAGCCCGAACAGCGCGGCCGCGAGCAGCAGCTCCCGCGCCTGACCCGCCGCGTGCAGCACCGACGGGGGAAGCAGTCCGGTGCTGCTCAGCGCCGCCATGGCGAGGAAGCCGACGACGAACAGCGGCACGAGCGGCGGCCGTGCGCCGCCTGCGGCGCGGCCCGCCCCGCCACCGGCCCCGCCGTCGAACCCGCCACCGGCGCCGTCGTCGGCCCGGACGGCGGCCCCGCCGTCGACCCCGGGAGCGGCACGGCCGGACC
>NZ_JARWBG010000020.1:0-116449 GCF_029846775.1 Streptomyces chengmaiensis | reverse complement strand
CATCGCCTACTGCCGCATCGGTGAGCGCTCCGCGCTGACCTGGTTCGTGCTGCACGAGCTGCTCGGTGTGGAGAACGTCAAGAACTACGACGGCTCGTGGACCGAGTACGGCTCCCTCGTCGGCGTGCCGATCGAGCTCGGCGCCAACAAGTAACCCAGCCCGACCGACCCTTTTTGACCTGTTCAGGAGTACGACATGTGTGGAGCGGTGGCGGCCCGATGCGCAACCGTGACCGCTGTGAGGGGGTGGGCGGGCCGGGGTTAGGGTGTGGGTGTGCCCCGACCTGCCAATCCCCTAGTCCGCGCGCGGCTTCTCGATGCCGGGCGCGCCCTGTTCCATGCCCGTGGCATCAACGCGGTGGGCATCAAGGAGATCACGGACACGGCCGGTGTGCCGAAGGGGTCGTTCTACAGCTACTACGACAGCAAGAACGCGTTCGTGGCCGCGGTCATCGACGACTACTGGTCGACAGTCGTCCGTGATCACGGCCCGCTCCTGACCGACCCCTCGGTCCCCCCGGTCAGCCGCCTGGTGGCATTCTTCGGCGCACTGACCCGGGACCACGCCGAGCGCGGGTTCGCGCTCGGGTGCCTCCTGGGCAACCTCGCCCTCGAGGTAACCGATGACAACGGTCAGGCACGCCAGCAGCTGGCCGACGTCATGGACCAGTGGTCCGCCCTCGTCGGAGCATGTCTGGCACAGGCAAGAGACGCGGGAGACATCACCGCGGCCACCGGGACGACGGAACTGGCATCGATGATCATCGAATGCTGGGAAGGAGCCGTCATGCGCGGCCGCGTCGACCACAGCCGTATCCCCTTCGACCGCTTCCTCACCGTATCCCTCCCCCGCCTTCTCGACACAACCCACGGAACCCGTCCAGCTTGACTCTGTCGGGGATCTTGGAGTTGCCGAGGTCAGCTGCCCAGGGTGCGCCGGGGTCGTACCCCCGGTAGCCACCATGCCGCCCAATGTGACGTGGAATTACGACGTCGCACTGGAGCATTAGTAGAATCATGAACGATTTCGGTGTACGGGATGTGGACGTCGTCGTCATCGGCGCCGGGCAGGCGGGGCTCTCCGGCGCCTACCATCTACGGCGCGCGGGTCTGGCGCCGGACCGTGACTTCACCGTCCTCGACCGCGCCCCGCGTCCCGGCGGGGCATGGCAGTTCCGCTGGCCCTCGCTGACCTACGGCAAGGTGCACGGCATGCACGCGCTGCCGGGCATGGAGTCGGCTCAGGCCCTGGACGCCGACGCGGCCCGGCCCTCCTCCGAGGTGATCGGCGCGTACTTCGCCGCCTACGAGGAACGCTTCGGTCTGCGGGTGCGCCGTCCGGTGGAGGTGACCGCGGTGCGCGAGGACGACGGCGGGCGGCTGCTGACGGAGACCTCCGAGGGCGCCTGGTCGAGCCGTGCCCTGATCAATGCGACGGGCACCTGGGACCGGCCGTTCTGGCCCCGCTATCCGGGCCAGGAGACCTTCCGCGGGCGTCAACTGCACACGGCGGACTATCCGGGGCCGCAGGAGTTCGCCGGGCTGCGGGTGATCGTGGTGGGCGGCGGGGCCTCGGGCACCCAGCATCTGATGGAGATCGCCGGAGTGGCGGCGGAGACCTACTGGGTGACACGACGCACCCCTGTGTTCCGGGAGGGGCCGTTCGACGAGGAGGCCGGGCGGGCGGCGGTCGCACTGGTGGAGGAGCGCGTACGGCAGGGCCTGCCGCCGCGGAGCGTGGTCTCCGTGACCGGGCTGCCGCTGAACGACGCGGTGCGCCGCGCCCGCGAGCGGGGGGTGCTGGAGCGGCTGCCCATGTTCGAGCGGATCACCCCCGCGGGTGTGGAGTGGGGTGACGGTCGGACGGCCGAGGCGGATGTGATCCTGTGGGCGACGGGCTTCCGGCCGGCGATCGGCCATCTGTCGCCCCTGAGGCTGCGGGAGCCGGGCGGCGGCGTCCGGCTGGACGGCACCCGTGCGGTCCGCGACCGCCGCGTCCATCTGGTGGGCTACGGCCCTTCGGCGTCGACGATCGGCGCGAACCGGGCGGGGCGGGCCGCGGTGCGCGAGATCAAGCGGCTGCTGGAGGAGCGTGCGCCCACCCTCGCGTGATCCGCCCGACGCCCGCGCCCGATGTGATCAGCTGTCAGTGTCGGCCGTGGCTCCGGCGCTTCTGCGACGGGCGTTGAACTCCTCCACATTGCGCCGGTGCTCCGCGTAGTCGGCCGTGAACCGGGTGTCCCCGCGGGCGACGGTGACAAAGTACATCCAGTCGCCTTCCGGCGGGTCGAGCGCCGCGCGCAGGGCCTCTTCGCCCGGGTTGCCGATCGGGGTGGGCGGCAGCCCCAGGCGCAGATAGGTGTTGTACGGGCTGTCGAGTCTGGTGTCGTCGAGCGTGGTGTCCAGGGTGGAGCGGTTCAGGGCGTAGTTGAGCGTGGAGTCCATCTGGAGCGGCATGTCCTGCTTCAGCCGGTTGTGGATGACCCGGGCGACCTTGCCCATGTCTGCAGCCGCGTCCACCTCCGCCTGCACGATGCTGGCGATGTTGACGGTCCGGTAGAGCCCGGCGCCGGAGCGCTGGGCTCCGGCGCTGACGCTGTCGGCGGCGAACCGCTTGTGGGCCGTGTCGACCATATAGGCGAGCAGCCCGGCCGGGGTGGCGCCGGGATCGATGGGGTAGGTGGCGGGGAAGAGATAGCCCTCCGGGTTCCCCTTGGCCTCGGCGGGCAGCTTGAGATCGGCGGTGGCAGCGGCCTTGCGGGTGGCGCCCGGGGGTTTGCCCAGCGCCTTGTCGACGGCCCGGTACACCTGTGAGGCGCGCCAGCCCTCGGGGATCAGCAGGGTCCGGCGTTTCTCCGGCTGCTTCTCGGGCTTCGGCTCCTCTTGGACCACCAGCAGGGGGATCAGTACGGCAGCGCAGGCCGCGGCGGCCATGGTGACGATCAGGACCAGCCGGCCACGGCGGGTCAGACGCAGCCTGCGCCCGGACCGTTCCGGCGGGGGCTCGTACATCATGGGGGCACGCTAACCGCCCGGCGCACGCGATCGCGGCACCCGGCGCGCGGCGCACCCGCGGCCCTCACCCGGCTTCAGGAAGCAACGGGGCGGCGGGCGCCACCCGGGCGTCCCTGCGCAGCAGGGACGCATAGCGGCCGTTCCGCTCGAGGAGTTCGTGATGGCTGCCCCGTTCCGCCACCCGTCCGCCGTCGAGGACGGCGATCTGGTCGGCATCGCGGACGGTGGACAGCCGGTGGGCGATGGTGATCGTGGTACGGCCGGCGGAGAGCGCGTCGACGGCCTGCTGCACGGCGTGTTCGGTGCGGGTGTCGAGAGCGCTGGTCGCCTCGTCGAGGATCAGCACGGGCGGGTCGCGCAGGATGGTGCGGGCGATCGCCAGACGCTGCTTCTCGCCCCCGGAGAAGCGGTAGCCTCGCTCGCCGACCAGGGTGTCATAGCCGTCGGGCAGGGACATGATGTGGTCGTGGATCTGCGCAGCCCGGGCGGCCGCAACGATCTCCTCGTCGCTCGCGTCGGGCTTGGCGAAGCGGAGGTTCTCGGCCACGGAGGCATGGAAGAGGTAGGTCTCCTGGGAGACCACTCCGACGGCCCGGGCGAGGGTGTCGAAGTCGAGGTCGCGTACATCGACTCCGTCGAGGGTCACGCGGCCCGAGGTGACGTCGTACAGCCGGGGCACCAGATAGCTGAGGGTGGTCTTGCCCGAGCCGGTGGGGCCGACGACCGCCAGGGAGGCGCCGGCGGGGACTGCGATGTCGATCCCGTCCAGTGTGGCGCGCGGCTGGGCGGCGTCATAGGCGAAGCCCACTCCTTCGAAGCGCACTTCGCCGAGGATCTTGTCGAGCCGCACCGGCCGTTCCCGTTCGCTGATCTCGACCGGCAGGTCCAGATATTCGAAGATCCGCTGGAACAGGGCGAGCGAGGTCTGCATCTGCACGCCGGTGGAGAGCAGGCTCACCGCCGGCCGGAACAGCCCCTGCTGCAGCGAGACGAAGGCGACCAGGGTGCCGAGGGAGATCGCGGGCCCGCCGGTCCGCAGCGCGAGTCCCGCCGCCCAGTAGACGACGGCGGGCATGGCGGCCATGACGATGCCGATCGTGGCCATCCGCCAGCGGCCCGCCATGCTGGAGCGGACCTCGAGGTCGACGAGCCGGTCGGACTCGGCAGCGAAGGAGGCGGTCAGCGAGTCGGCGCGGCCCATGGTGCGGCCGAGCAGGATGCCGCTGACGGAGAGCGACTCGGTGACCGTGGCGGCCATGGCGGCCATCTGCTTCTGCCGCTGGGTGGTGATCTTCTTGCGCTCCCGGCCGACGCGCCGGCTGATGGCGACGAACACCGGCAGGAGCAGCAGCGACACGGCCGTCAGCCGCCAGTCCAGGGCGAGCATCGCGACGACGGTGGCGACCACGGCGGTGAGATTGGAGACCAGGGAGGTGGCGGTCGAGGTGACCGTCGCCTGCATGCCGCCGATGTCGTTGGCGATGCGGGACTGGACCTCGCCGGTCCTGGTCCTGGTGAAGAAGGCCAGCGGCATGCGCTGCAGCCGGGCGTAGACGGCGGTGCGCAGGTCGTGCATGACGCGCTGGCCGACGGTGGTGGAGATCAGCGTCTGGAGCACTCCGAAGACGCTGTTCATCACCGCCGTGAGGACCATGCCCAGCGCGAGCAGGCTGAGCAGACCGGTGCGGCCCTCCGGGATGGCGGTGTCGAGGATCTCGCGCAGCAGGAACGGCGAGGCGACGGACACGAGCGAGGCCGCGGCGACGAGCAGCACGACGACGGCGAGCCGGCCGCGATAGGGGCGGAACAGACGCAGGATCCGCCGCACGTCGGCGGGCGGCTCCCCGGCCTCCTTCGGCGGGGGCGTCCAGGAGTCGGGTTCGGGATGCATGGGCTCCTTTGCGGGGTCGGAGGCGGCACACGACCGGAGCGCGCCATCGAGACCATAGCTCATTGTTACCTAGCTTCACAATGAGCGGGGTCCTGATAGTGTTCCGGTATGAGCGCCCCCGACCCCGACGGTCTGCTGGCCGAGCAGCTGCTGCGGCTGACGCGCCGGCTCCACCGCAGTCAGAAGAGGCAGCTGGAGTCGGCCGACATCGCCATCACCCCCGCCCAGTCGCGGCTGCTGCGCACCGTCGCGCACTACGACCGGCCCCCGCGGATGGCCGATCTCGCCGAGCGCCTCGAGGTGGTCCCCCGTGCGATCACCAGCCTCGTCGACGGCCTGGAGGCGAGCGGCTGCGTGCGCCGGGCGCCGGACCCCGACAACCGCAGAGTGATCCGCATCGAGCTCACCGACGCCGGGCGCGCCGTGCTGCGGGCACTGCGCAGCGCGCGCCGCGCGGCGGCGGAGGACATCCTGGCCCCGCTGACCGCCGAGGAGCGCGCGACCCTCGGCGGGCTGCTCTCCACCCTGGTCGACGGGCCGCATCCGGGCCGCTGCTGACGGAGGCTGACGGCACCTCAGCGGCGGTGCGCCCGTGACCCGGGCAGGGCGGGGCGGGCACGGCGGGACCCGCGAGGGTCCATGAGATCGCCCAGGTAGTCCGAACAGCGCTCTTGCACGGAGCAGTTCAGGCATCCAGGGTCCCTACCGAGGTTCATGATGCTTTATGGCCCGGCCGCGCAACGTCAGTCCCCTTGGAGGCTCGATGAACGACGCAGCACCTCGGAACCCCGGTGAGAACGACCGTACGGAGGCCGGCGACGCCGCCTCCATGAGCCGCCGCTCGGTCCTGCGCACGACGGCCGGAGCGGGCCTCGGGCTCGGCGCCCTCGGAGTCCCGTCGGCCTCGGCCGCCCCGGCGCCGCCCGTTCCGGCCGCCGCTCCCGCCGCCGGTTCCGCGGCCGGCGACGGCGCCGCCGAGGACTCCGCCGACGAGGCCGCCGTACCGCCCCGCCGCGGCCGGACCATGGCCGGCGTCCCCTTCGAGCGGCGGAGCACGGTACGGATGGGCATCATCGGCCTGGGCAACCGGGGCGACGGTATGATCGGGCTCTTTCTCGCCCTCCCGTGGGTCCGTGTGGTCGCCTTGTGCGACCCGGTCCGGGAGAAGGCCGAACGCGCCGCAGCCAGAGTGGTGAACGCCGGCCAGCCCGCGCCCGCTCTTTACACCAGGGGGGAGGACGACTACGAGAACCTGTGCGGCCGCGGCGACCTCGACTTCGTCTATGTGGCCACCCCCTGGGACAGCCACGCCGCGATGGCCGCGTGCGCGATGCTGAACGGCAAGCACGTGGGCGTCGAGTGCCCCCTCGCCATGCGCCTGGACGACCTGTGGCGGCTCGTGGACCTCTCCGAGCGGACGCGGCGGCACTGCATGCAGCTCGAGAACTGCTGCTACGGCAGAAACGAGATGCGGGTGCTGCGGATGGCGCACGCCGGCAGGTTCGGCGAGCTGCTGCACGGGGCGGGCGCGTACAACCACGATCTGCGGGACCTGATGTTCTCCCCGGACTACTACGAGGGGCCGTGGCGGCGGCTGTGGCACACCCGGCTGCGCGGCGACCTCTACCCCAACCACGGCTTCGGGCCGGTCGCCAACTACATGGACGTCAACCGCGGCGACCGTGCGGTGAGCATCGCGAGCTTTGGCACGCCGGCGCTGGGACTCGCCGAGTACCGCGGGGCCCATATGCCGCCGGGCGACCCGAGCTGGAAGGAGACGTACATCGGTAGCGACCGGACCGTCAGCCTGGTCCGGACGGCGAAGGGCAGGGTCATCCGACTGGAGCACGATGTGTCCACGCCGCACCCCTACAGCCGGATCAACAGCCTGGGCGGCACCAAGGGCGTCTTCGAGGACTATCCGGCCCGCATCTATCTGGAGCCCGACCACACCGGCCACCAGTGGGGTGATTTCGCAGCGTATGCCGACTGGGACCACTGGCTCTGGAAGGAGCACTCCAACCCGCCCGGGGGCCACGGCGGAATGGACTACATCATGGTCTACCGGCTGATGCAGTGCATGCGGCTGGGGCTGACGCCCGACTTCGACGTGTACGACGGGGCCACCTGGACGGCCCCCGTCCCGCTGAGCCACGCCTCGATCAAGGCCGACGGCGCGCCACAGCAGATCCCGGACTTCACCCGGGGCGAGTGGCGCAAGGCCCGGGCCGGGGTGGACTCCCCCAGGCCGGCCGGGGCGGCGGTCTGACCCGGGGCACGGCCGCCACGCACGAAAACCGATTGCCCGGCGGGGTGCCGGAGAGCGAACCTTGCACGGTTTGAACCGCTTTCCGGCACCGTCGAGCAGCCCTGGGACGTCATGCATCTCGCCGATCTTCCGTATCCCGATCCGGGCGATCCCGACGTACGGTCCGGGCCCCGCTTTCTGCTCTGGCTCGGGCGGGGGCAGCTCGGCGGCCAGCTCAGGGCCCTGGGCTGGGGGCTGGTGCACCAGCTGGGCATCGCCGCGCTGCCGTCGCGCGGGCACCCGCCCGTGCGGTGCCGTGTTCAGGGCCGGACCGCGGCCTACCCGGGCAGCGGACCGGAGTCGGCGGGAGCGACCGCGAGCGCGGCGAGTTCCGCGGCGAGATCGGATGGGACGGGGTCACCGGTGACGAGCAGTCTGAGGTAGACCGGGCCGAGCAGGACTTCGATGGCCAGGTCCATATCCGTTAGGCGCAGCCGTCCCTGTTCTGCGGCGCGTTGCAGCACCTGGCGCAGGATCTCGCGCCGCTCCCGCTCCACCTCGTGCAGAGCGGCGGCGAGCTCCGGTGATCTGGGCAGTTCGCTGACCAGTCCGGCGATGACGCGCCCCAGGGAGGTGCCGGTGAGGAGCCGGATGGTGTTGGACAGGACGGTGACGAGGTCCGCCAGCGGATCGGCGGTGTCGGGGGCTTCTGGGTTGGCCTGGGCGAAGGCATCCCGGACCGCGGCTGCGATCAGCTCCGTACGGTCCTTCCACCGTCGGTAGACCGTGGGCCGGGAGACGCCCGCGCGGGCGGCCACCGCGTCGACCGACACCCCGGCCGCCCCGCCCTCCGCCAGCAGTTCGACAGTCGCTCGCAGGATGCGCCCTGAGGCTTCGCTGCTGCGCGGGCGGCCCGGCGCGGACGTCCGCTCACTCACCGGCCACCACCTGCCCTCCGGGGGCGAGCGTCCTGTCGTACGCGGCGAACCCGTCCTCGATCCCCATCGCGACCTGCGTCACCTCCACATACGGCACGGAGAACAGGTCGGTGTCGCGGACCGCTTCCCAGAACAGGTAGTAGGCGGAGAGGTCCTCGGTCTCCACGAACAGGATGTCGCTGTACTCGGCGCAGAATGCCTCCGCGTCGAACCAGCGCAGCCTGACCCCTTCGGCACGGCCCGCCAGCGCCTTGACCGTCTCCCAGACGGCGGCGCGTTCCGCGCGCTCCAGCCTGAGCCAGGCGGGCTGGAACCGCAGCATGTTCATCACCACGTACGTCACGGCGCTCCTTCTTCTCCACGGAATCTCACCGAACCGAGAGGAGTTAGTTTACAGTACTGGTCTGTAATTAAAATCGACGAAGGGGGTTCAGCCATGCCAGCAGGACAGACTGTGATCACCGGCGGCACAGCAGGTGTGGGCCTGGCCCTGGCGCGCCGACTCGCCCAGCGCGGCGAGCGGGTCGTCGTCTGCGGACGGGACCGGACCCGCGTGGCCGACGCCGACGCCATACCGGGCATCGACGCCATACGCTGCGACCTCGCAGTGGAGAGCGACATCGCCTCCCTGGCGGCAGAGCTGCGCGCGCGAGGAGGCATCCGCCTGTTGGTCAACAACGCGGCCGTGCAGTTCGGTTACCGGGTCACCAAGCACGACCACGACACCGTGCTGCGCGACATCGACACGGAGATCGGCACGAATCTGACCGGCCCGGTCAAACTCACCGCGCTCACCCTGCCGCTGATGCTGCCCGGGAGCACCATCGTCAACATCACCTCGGCCCTGGCCCTGACCCCCAAGCGCAGTGCCCCCCTGTACTGCGCCACCAAGGCAGCGCTACGCAGCTACACCACCGCCCTGCGCTACCAGCTCGCCGACGACGAGCGCGGCATCCGGGTGACGGAGGCCATGCTGCCCCTCGTGGACACGGCCATGACAGCCGGCCGGGGCAAGGGCAAAATCAGCCCGGAACAGGCCGTCAAGGAACTGCTGGACGGCCTCGATCGCGACCGCCCCGTCGTCCACGTAGGCAAGATCCGCGCCCTGGTAACCCTTCACCGCCTGTCCCCCGCACTCGCGGCACGCCTGCTCCGGGACAGCTGAACCGCCCTTCCGGCGCTGTGCCCCCAATGCGCGGCGTGATATCCAAACGGGTGCACGGCCGTCGATTGCGCACCGTCCACCGACAGCCTCCACGCCTCACGATGCGCGCCGCCATCTGCGACTGCAGGTCACAGCCTTCCCCTTGCGCGCGAGTCCGTGAACCCTGCAGGAATGGCATGAAGGCCCGCCGGCCCCAGCACCCCTCCCGGCGGACATTGCCGGTCAAGGAGCGCCGTCCGGTGCCGGGCGCCCCGAGCCGACGGGCTGCGGGGGAGATCCCAAGACGGCCGGAAGTCCTCGCAGCGGAGCTGCTCGGGCTTCCGGCCAACGCGCTGTGGGACGCCTCCCGGGCCCGCAGGGCCTAAGGGGGTGGGGGTCCCGCCCACGCCGGAGGCCGTGGGGGAGCGTGCAGGGCGGTGCGACGAGGCAAAGCCTGCCGGGAGGGACGCTCTAGATGAAGTTCAGCGCCGCCGCCCCGCCCACTCCGCCCAGGAGCATAAACACCGGCATGAGGACCTTGAGCTCGACCCAGCTGCCCGCCCGGAAGCGCATCGCCTTCGGCGGGCCGACCGGGTACCAGCGCTTGTTGCCGACGGGGATCGGCCACAGGACGGGGCAGCCGGAGACGGTGAGGGCGTCGCCGATGTCATGGACCAGGGCGCCGAGGATGATCGGGAGGCCGAGCCAGAGGTACTCCTGGCCGGGCGCGGTGAACAGCCAGTCCGCGCCGTTGCCCGGCTTGTCCAGAACGCCGGCCAGGATCCATGCGCTGGTCGCGCCCAGCAGCCACACCAGGACGTCGCTGGAGACCCGTGCGGCGCGCCACAGCAGGCCCTCCACGGCCAGCACCAGATGGACGAAGAGGATCGCGAGGACCGCCCAGCGGCCTCCGGTGACCGCGACCGCCGAGGCGCCCGCGCCGATCAGCACGGCCCACAGCCAGGTGTGCGTCAGAGTGCGGTGTCCGCCGGTCCTGCGCGGGTCGCCGGGTTTCCTCGTGGCCTTGTAGACGGCGTACGAGAGCTTGTCGACGACCTCGCACAGCCGGCGGGAGACGGGCCCGAAGGCCCGGGAGATCGTCGCCGCCTTGTGGTCGAGGTCCGGCGCGAGCGCCGCGCCCGCGCAGATCAGCGCGCCGACGACGAGCACCGGCCACGGCATCGGATGCCCCGCCGCCGCGACGGCCGCGCCGACCCCCAGCCAGGCGGCCGCCCCGGACAGAGAGTGCGCCGGTCCCATCATGTGCTGTTCCCGCCCCAGTGTTGTTGTGGTCCCGCCCAGTTGACGGGCCGGTCGACACGGGAGCGTACCGTGCGTGATCTTCTGGCCGTCGACCGGTTCCCGCATCCCGGGGTGGGACAGGCAAGATGGGGGCGTGACCCTTATCGATCAGCTGCCGCCAGACGCCGACCCCGATGCCCTCTTCGAGGCCTTCACCTCATGGGCTTCAGGCCGGGGCATCTCTCTCTACCCGGCTCAGGAGGAGGCGCTGATCGAGGTGGTCTCCGGGGCCAACGTGATCCTCTCCACCCCCACCGGTTCCGGAAAGAGCCTGGTGGCGGCAGGGGCGCACTTCGCGGCGCTGGCTCGTGACGAGGTGACCTTCTACACCGCCCCGATCAAGGCGCTGGTGTCGGAGAAGTTCTTCGACCTGTGCAAGCTCTTCGGCACGGAGAACGTCGGCATGCTGACCGGCGACGCGTCCGTCAACGCGGACGCCCCGGTGATCTGCTGCACCGCCGAGGTGCTGGCCTCGATCGCGCTGCGCGACGGCAAGGACGCGGACATCGGCCAGGTGGTGATGGACGAGTTCCACTTCTACGCGGAGCCGGACCGCGGCTGGGCCTGGCAGATCCCGCTGCTGGAACTCCCCCAGGCGCAGTTCGTGCTGATGTCGGCGACGCTCGGCGACGTCTCGATGTTCGAGAAGGATCTGACGCGCCGCACCGGGCGGGAGACGGCGGTGGTGCGCTCGGCGACCCGCCCGGTGCCGCTCTCGTACGAGTACCGCACGACGCCGATCACCGAGACGCTCACCGAGCTGCTGGACACCAGGCAGGCGCCGGTGTACATCGTGCACTTCACCCAGGCCCAGGCGGTCGAGCGGGCGCAGTCGCTGATGAGCATCAACATGTGCACCCGCGAGGAGAAGGACCGGATCGCCGAGCTGATCGGCAACTTCCGCTTCACCACCAAGTTCGGCCGGAACCTCTCCCGGTACGTACGCCATGGGATCGGGGTGCACCACGCGGGCATGCTGCCCAAGTACCGTCGCCTCGTAGAGAAGCTCGCCCAGGCGGGCCTGCTCAAGGTGATCTGCGGCACCGACACCCTCGGCGTCGGCGTGAACGTCCCCATCCGCACGGTGCTGTTCACGGCGCTGACCAAGTACGACGGCAGTCGCGTCCGCACCCTCCGCTCCCGTGAGTTCCACCAGATCGCGGGCCGTGCGGGCCGAGCCGGATTCGACACGTCGGGCTTTGTCGTCGCCCAGGCGCCCGAGCACGTCATCGAGAACGAGAAGGCGCTGGCGAAGGCGGGCGACGATCCCAAGAAGAAGCGGAAAGTGGTCCGCAAGAAGGCCCCTGAGGGCTTTGTCGCCTGGTCGCAGAACACCTTCGAGAAGCTGATCGCATCCGATCCGGAACCGCTGACCTCGCGCTTCAAGGTCACCCACGCCATGCTGCTGTCGGTGATCGCCCGACCGGGCAACGCCTTCGAGGCGATGCGCACACTGCTGGAGGACAACCACGAGCCGCGCAAGCAGCAGCTGCGCCATATCCGCCGGGCGATCGCCATCTACCGCTCGCTGCTGGACGGCGGGATCGTGGAGCGGCTCGACGCCCCCGACGCGCAGGGCCGGATCGTCCGTCTGACGGTCGACTTCCAGGAGGACTTCGCCCTCAACCAGGCGCTGTCCACCTTCGCCCTCGCCGCCTTCGAGCTGCTGGACGCCGACTCGCCGTCGTACGCGCTGGACATGGTGTCGGTCGTGGAGTCGACGCTGGACGACCCGCGGCAGATCCTGGCCGCCCAGCAGAACAAGGCGCGCGGCGAGGCGGTCGCCGCGATGAAGGCCGACGGGGTGGACTACGAGGAGCGGATGGACCGGCTCCAGGACGTCTCGTACCCCAAGCCGCTGGAAGAGCTGCTGTGGCACGCCTACAACCTCTACCGGAAGTCGCATCCGTGGGTCGGCGACCACCCGGTCTCCCCCAAGTCGGTCATCCGGGACATGTACGAACGCGCGCTGTCCTTCACCGAGTTCACCTCGTTCTACGAACTGGCCCGCACCGAGGGCATCGTGCTGCGCTACCTCGCCTCCGCCTACAAGGCCCTGGACCACACGATTCCGGACGATCTGAAGACCGAGGACCTGGAAGACCTGATCGCCTGGCTGGGCGAGATGGTCCGCCAGGTCGACTCCAGCCTGCTGGACGAGTGGGAGCAGCTCGCCAACCCGGAGGTGGAGACCGCCGAGGAGGCCCAGGAGAAGGCCGACCAGGTCAGGCCGGTCACCTCCAACGCGCGCGCCTTCCGGGTGCTGGTGCGCAACGCCATGTTCCGCCGGGTGGAGCTGGCGGCGCTTGACCAGGTCGCGGAGCTGGGCCGGATGGACGCCGAGTCCGGATGGGACGAGGAGGCGTGGGGCGAGGCCATGGACGCGTACTGGGAGGAGTACGACGATCTGGGCACCGGCCCCGACGCCCGCGGACCGAAGCTGCTGTCCATCGAGGAAGACGGTGAGAACGCGGCCCGCGGCCTGTGGCGCGTCCGGCAGACCTTCGCCGACCCGAACGGCGATCACGACTGGGGCATCAGCGCGGAGGTCGATCTGGCGGCCTCCGACGAGGAGGGCCGGGCCGTGGTCCGGGTCACCGACGTCGGCCAGCTCTGACCCGATCCGGCGGGCTGGGAGCCGCGGGACGTCCGCCGACTCCTGAATTCACCGTTACCGCAACGGCGTTGGCCGGTGATCGGCACAATGGGAGAGTGCCGACCTTCACTGAGCTGGAACTCGCCGACGGGACGTCCGTACGCTTCGAGGCAACCGCCGTCACACCGGGAACGCCCGCCCATCCGGCCGGGGACACCCATCCGGCCGGCGCCGCCGATCCGGCGGACGAGGATCTGCCCGACGGAATGGGACGGAGCGTCCCGGTCTCCCGCGGCCGCGGGGCGGCGGCGTTCGCGGTGGACACTCTGCGCACGGCCCTGCGGCCGCTGGGCCCGCTGCTTCAGGAGGTTCACGACGCGGTCGTGGCATCGGACGCGCCTCCCCAGGAGGTGAACGTCACCTTCGGCGTCCAGGTGGGCCACGATCTCAAGCTGGGCATCGTCGGGGGCAGCGGACAGGCCCACATCACCGTCTCGGCGACCTGGCAGCCCGCGCCCGCCCCCGGCAGATCCGCGGGCTGAACCCATGGGATGGTTCCATGCGGCGGACCGGTCCACTCCGCCGGACCCGCGCTTCTGCGTCGTCTCCGTCCTCTCCCGCAGTGACGGCAGAGCGGCGGGGGCGGGCGTGCTGCTCACCACGGACGCACTGCTGACCTGTGCGCATGTCGTGAACGACGCCCTGGGCAGGGAACAGTTCGACCCCCGTCGCCCCGGCGCGGAAACGATCGCGGTCTCCGTCAACGAGCCCAGCGGCGCCCGCCGCTACCGAGCGCGCACTGTCTGCTGGATTCCTCCGCGCCGCCTCGACGGGTCGCCGGAGGTGCGCCTGGGAGCCGACGCCGAGTGGCTCGGCGATCTCGCGGTGCTGCGCCTCGAAGGTGCGTCCGGTGAGTCGACGCCGCCGCAATGGCATCCGATGGCAGAGGGGCAGACGCTGCGCGCCTGGCACGGCTCGTCGCTTCGTCGCTCCTACGCGCGAGTCCAGGTCACCTCCTGCGACGGCACGTTCGGCTATGTGGACGGCGAGCCGACCGGCATGCCGATCGGCCGCGCCTACAGCGGCGGGCCTCTGTGGTCGGGCACGTACGACGCCGTGGTCGGGGTGGTCGCCTCGCATCTGATGCCGCCCGCCGACCCGGCCACCGGACGCCCCCTGCCGTACAGCACACAGGACGTCGCACGGCGCAGCTGGAGCATCCCCTGGCAGCGCGTGGAGCGGGAGCTGCGGGCCGCGGGGGCGGGGGCGCTGTTCGACGCCGCGGAGGGCGACCCGGACGACCCGGCGCTGCCGGTCCTCACGGATCTGATCGAGTCGCTGTTTCCGTCGCCCATGCTCAGGGCCGACATCGGCCGGACGGTGGCGGACCGCTGCGGTCTGAGCTGTACCGACGACGGTACGGCCCCGAGCGCCGAGGAGTTCGCTTCGCTGCTGGTGACCGAGGCACGGGCATTGGCCGCGCTGTCCGAGGCGCTGCGCCGCCAGGACCCGGACGCAACGGCCCAGTTGCTGTCCGCGGGAAGGCTCTCGCAGGTGCCGCGGCTGCTTTCGCCGCGCGAACACCGCAAGTTGCGCACCCTGTTGGACGCCGTGCCCCGGGCCGTTCCGGCCCGGCTGCCCGAGGCGGTACGGGCGGCCCTGCCCCTGGTCGCCGCGCTGCCCGCCGACGCCGCGACCGAAGTGCTGCTGGACCGGTTGGAGTGTCTGCCGGGCGACAGCCGCGCCGGAGGCGGGCCGCGCGTGCCGGGGCTGCTGCGGGTCATCGAGTACCTCGCCGTGCTCTGCGACTCGGCACAGCGTGCCCGGCTGCGCCTGTGGTGCGATGGAGTCGCCGAGCGGCTCGGCATCCCCCGCGCCGCCCTTGCGGAACGGCGCTCGGACGCCGACGAATGGGCCCGCGCGCGCTCAGGTCGCCATGCGCCGCCGCGGGCGCTGGTTCATGTGATGCGGGCGTCGCCGGA
The DNA here is from genome assembly GCF_029846775.1 of Streptomyces chengmaiensis. Lineage (NCBI taxonomy): Bacteria > Bacillati > Actinomycetota > Actinomycetes > Kitasatosporales > Streptomycetaceae > Streptomyces > Streptomyces chengmaiensis. The sequence goes on along the minus strand of NZ_JARWBG010000020.1, from coordinate 101,333 downwards.
GCGGTTCCGCATGCGGGTGTGGTGCGACGAGGGGGCGGGCCCCCGTCAGGTGTCGGCAGCCGGCGACACCACCTACAGCGGCAGGGAGGCGGCCAGGGAGCTGCTGAGGCTGCTGGAGTCGCTGTGCCGGTCCGCTCCGGACGACCGCCGCCCGCTGATCGAGGCGCTGGTGGACCGTTCCGGGCTGAATCTGCCGATAGACGAGTGGGAGAGCTTTGGCCCCGACGACCTGGTTCCGGGAGTCCTGGGCGCGGAGTATCCGATCGTGGTGCACTGCCCGGAACTCCTGCGCCGCAACGAACGTTTCCTCCCCGACTGGCGGCGGCGGTGGAGCCAGCTCGACACAGGGGCGTCGCTGCGCTTCACCGACGCTTCCGCGAGTGCGCGCGAGATCTACGGCGCGTTGATCGACCGCATGGACACGGTCCGCGTCACCGTCGACGTTCCGCCGCGGGTGCGCGACGAGATCGTGCAGGTGTGTCTCGTCATGGGGGTTCCGGTGGTGGTGTGGGACCGCGAGTCGGGCCCGCCGTCCGACGCGGTGGAGCGGATGACCTCGGTGGCTCCGCGGCAGTTGCCGGAGGAGGTGCGCTCCTACCGCGCGAGAACCGTGCACCGGCCCGCGGAGTATCCGGGCCGTCCGGTGCTGGCCTGGGCGGACGCCGACCGCTCCGTCCCCCAACTGCATCTGTCCGAACCACAGGAGAGTGTATGAGCAGTGCACCGTCTGCCGGCGACTGGCGGATCTTCCGCGGTGACGGGGTCCGCCGCCCGGTCACCATGCCGCCGGCTCCGCCCTGGCGCCGGTTCAGGCCCCCGGCGGGGCAGGACTGGCGGGAGTCGACGCCTCTGCCCTACCTGATCTCTCACCTGCACGCCGACGTCGTCAACGCGGCACTGCATCTGCGCAGGCCGCTGCTGGTGACGGGCCCCGCAGGCACGGGAAAGTCGTCGCTGGCCCGGGCCATCGCCCATGAACTGGCGCTTGTGCCCCTGCTGCGCTGGTCGGTCAACAGCCGCTCCAGCGTGCAGGAAGCGCTGTACCAGTACGACGCCATCGGCAGGCTGCGCGAGACGACGCTGAGCCGGGACCGCGGCGAGCCGGAGCCGTCCATCGGCAGCTTCATCAGGCTGGGCGCGCTCGGCACCGCGCTGGTCCCGGGGTCCGCGCCCCGGGTGCTGCTCGTCGACGAAATGGACAAGGGAGACGTTGATCTGCCCAACGATCTGCTGACGGTCTTCGAGGAGGGGGTGTTCGAGATCCCGGAGCTGGTGCGGCTGCCCGAGGAGTCGTCCCGCATCGATGTGCTGACGGCCGACGGCGGTGCGTCCGTGACCGTCGAACGCGGCCGTGTCCAGTGCGCCGAGTTCCCGGTCGTCATCATCACCAGCAATGGTGAACGCGACTTTCCGCCGGCGTTTCTGCGCCGCTGCGTACGTCTCGCGCTGCCCGTGCCGGACGAAGAGCAGCTGCGGGCGATCGTCTCGGCGCACCTGGGCGAGGGAGCGCTGGACGAGGTGGACGACCTCCTCCACGCGTTCCTGCGGCGCAGGGCCCCGGGGGAGCTGGCCACCGATCAGTTGCTCAACGCGGTCTTCCTTCGCGCCTGCGGTGTGGACCTTGACGCGGAAGGGCTGCTGGACGCGGTCCTGCACCAGCTGACCGGGGCCGTCTGACCCATGGCTCCGGGACCTTCGAGGAGGGCGGACCGGCTGACATCGGCCCTGCGCGCGCTGGGCGACGCCGGCTGCGACCTCGACCTCCCGGAGGTCCTCGATGTGCTGTGGCTGTCCCGGAGGATGCCCGCAGCGGACGAGCTGCCGCTGGCCCGTGTGCACGGGACCGGGCCGCCCGCCGGCGCGACGCTCCCGGAGCCCCGGACGACCGGCGACGATTCCAATGCCGCTTCACAGGCGTCGGAGCAGGCCGACCGCGCCGCGTATGAGGGCGACAGGGCCCGGCTCACGGCCGGCGGGCCCATGGCTTCGCCGGACGGCGGCAGCCGACGGCCCCACAAGGACGGCGCGGCGGCCCCGCGGCCGTCTCCGTCGGACCGGAGCGTGCCGCCGGAGCGTACGGCGCTGCCGCTGCGCGTCCCCGAGGACAAGGCCCTGCCGGACCAGCTGCCGATCGGCCGGGCTTTGCGCCCGCTGAAGCAGAAGCGCCCGAGCAGGCGGCGGCAGGAGCTGGACGAGCCGGCCACCGCGGCGACGCTGGCGGAGACCGGGGTGCCGGATGTGGTGATGCGGCCGGCACGGGAGCGCTGGCTCAATCTGGTGGTCGCCGTGGATGACGGCCTGTCGATGCTCCTCTGGCGTCGGCTGGCCGCCGAACTGCGCACCATGATGCAGCGGCTGGGGGCGTTCCGTTCGATCCAGGTCTACGGTCTGGACACCCGCACGGTCGGGGCCCCGCAGCTCAGGGGACGTCCCTTCGATCCGGACAGCGCCCGGTTGCCGCCCGCCCTGGCGGTGGATCCCTCGGGTCAGACGCTGGTCCTGGCTGTGAGCGACGGCATGGGGCCCGCATGGCGCCACGGCGCCATGCACGATGTGCTGCTCGGCTGGGCGGCTGTGGGGCCCGCCGCGGTGGTGCACGCCCTGCCGACCCAGCTGTGGGACAGCTCAGGGATCCAGGCAGAGCGCTGGCTGGCGACCACACGGCATCGCGGCGGCGCAAGCACCGCATGGGAGATCACCGACCGGTTGCTGCCGGCCGGCCTTGTGGACTACGCGGGTGTGCCGATTCCGGTGCTCGAACCCTCGTCCGGGCCCATGGGCGACTGGGCGCGGCTGATCACCTCTCCGGGCACCACGGTCGAGCTGCCGCTGCTGTCCCGGCCCCGCGGTCTCGCTCCCGTCGTCCCGTCCCACGAAATGCACAGCCTGCAGCATTTCAAGGACGCGGCCTCTCCCGAGGCGTACCGTCTGGCCGCCCACATCGCGGCCGTCTCACCGGCCTCGGTGCCGGTGATGCGGCTGGTGCAGTCCGCCGTACCGTGGGAGGCCAGGACCGCGCACCTCGCGGAGGTCTTCCTCGGCGGCCTCGTCCATCCCCTGCCCGCACCCGTGCCCGGGCCCCTGCCGACACGGCACCAGATCTTCGACTTCACGGAAGAGGCCAAGAGCGCGCTGCTCGACGCCGTGCCCAGCGCCGAACTGCTGCGGACGAGCAGGCGCATCGGTCAGCGTCTCGAGCAACTGGCCGGACGGTCCCCGGACTTCCCCGCATGGCTGGTGCACCCGGACGGCACGGAGGAACTCCCGCCCGCGTTCCGTTCGTTCACGGCTGTGGAGCGCCGGCTGATGCTGCGCTTCGGGGTGCGCATGGAACCGCCGACGCCGGAACAGCGGGAGCACCGGCCGGTGCACCCGTCCGCCGGCTGGCGCAGGCTGACCCCCCGGGACCCCGTACGCCTGGGACCCTACCGGCTGTACGGGCGCCGCCCGGGAAAGCGGACCGTTGTCTATCTCGGCCGCGGTCGACAGGGCGAGGAGGCGGCGATTCGCGTGGTCCGCCCGGAACTCCCGCCGTCGCAGGTGCAGCTGCTCCGCACCGAGGCCGAGGCACTGCGGCGTATGGAGGGCCGCTATGCGCCGGCCCTGCTTGCCACGGGCCTGGACGAGCAGCCTGCCTGGCTCGCCATGCAGCCGGTCAAAACCCAGCGCCTCAGCGATCGGCTGGGAGCGGGTGCCGGCGGGGAACCCCCTGCTGCCCCGCTGGACATCCTGACCAGTCTCACCCTCGGCTGGCACCTGGCGGGGGCGGTGAGCCTGTGCCACCTCAAGGGGCTGGTGCCGGCTGTCCTCTCCGCCGACTCCATCGTGCTGCAGGGACGTTCCGTGCTGATGGCGGGGCTGTCGGACTGCGTGGTCGACGGCACGTACTCGGGGACGGGCCGGGCTCCGACGCCCGCGGACAATGTGCGGGAGTTGGGGCTGCTGCTGAAGCAGATCAGCGGCAAGCGCCGGCGGACGAGCGACCGGTACGCAGTCGAGATGCTGCTGTGGGAAGGCGACACCTGGCAGCCGCTGCGCGAGCTGGTCCTGCGGTGTCTGGCCGCCGACCCGGAGGAGCGTCCGACGGCCGGCGAGGTCGCAGGCGTGCTCGCGCGCTATGTGTCCATGGCGTCCGCGATGCGGCAGACGGCTCCTCTTGGGTCGGGGGAGGACGGCGGCGGGCATCGAAGCGGCGCTCTGCCGCTGTCCAGGCCTCCCCTCGTGCCCCGGCCCGCCTGGACCTCCGCGCCCCGGCCGCCGCGCCCCGGGCGTTGGTCCGCGCGGCTGGGCTTCGGCCGCGTGGCCGAGCATGGCCGCCTGGCGCGCATCGCCCGGCCCCTCAGCCACAGCCGCCATGTGGTGCTGGTCGGGGCGTATCCCGGCTGCGGGCGGGTGACGACCACCTTCGCGCTGGGGGCGGTGTTCGCCGCGGTGCGCGAAGCGCCGGTGCTGGCCCTGGACGCCGCTCCGGCCGCCGGGGATCTCTACGACCGGCTGGTGCGCCGGAACCCCGCCACTCCGCGCGACCTGATCACTCTGCCTCCCGACTGCGCATACGAGGACATGCGGCGCTTCACCACCCGGACCCCTTCGGGCCTCGAGGTGCTGGCGCACAGTGCGACGCACTCCGCTCCGAGCCCGGCGTATCGCGACGAGTACCGCCGTATCGTCGCCATGGCAAGCCGGCACTATCCGGTGATCCTCTCCGACTGGGGCGCGGCCCGCGTGGACGAGTCCGCGGACCTCGTGCTGGATCTGGCGGACCGGATGGTGCTCTGCTGTACGGCCACCACGAGTTCCGTCGCCGTCGCCAAGGACATCCTTGCGACGGTGCGGGAGAGCGGTCGACGGCGGCTTGCCGACCAGGCGGTGATCGCGGTGTCCAGGATCGGAGGCCACACCGGTGAGTTGCGGGACGGCGTCGTCGCCGAGCGGTTCCACGGACACGTCGGCGGTGCGGTGCTGGTGCCGTTCGACACTCATCTGTCCAGCAGCCGTGAGCTGGATCTCACCAGGCTGCGCTGGCGCACCGCCGATGCTTTTCTGGATCTCGCGGCCCGCCTGGCGGGGCCGGACTGAACACGGCTGCCCGAGGGCAGTCCCTTCCGATGAGGAGACGGAGACACAGATGAGCCTGAGCCTGTACGACATTCCGCTGCGCACGCTCGACGGCCGGGACACCTCGCTGGCCGCGTACAGGGACCGCGTGGTGCTGGTGGTGAATGTGGCGTCGAAGTGCGGCCTGACCCCGCAGTACTCGGGTCTGGAGCGGCTTCAGGAGCAGTACGGCGAGCAGGGCTTCACGGTGCTGGGCGTGCCGTGCAACCAGTTCGCGGGGCAGGAGCCGGGGAGCGCCGAGGAGATCCGTACGTTCTGCTCGGCGACGTACGGAGTGACGTTTCCGCTGCTGGAGAAGACCGATGTGAACGGCGCGGACCGGCATGCGCTGTACGCGGAGCTGACCCGGGTGGCGGACGCGGACGGCGAAGCGGGCGATGTGCAGTGGAACTTCGAGAAGTTCCTGATCTCACCGCGGGGCGAGGTCACACGCTTCCGGCCGCGTACGGAGCCGGAGGCGCCGGAGGTGGTGGCGGCGATCGAGGCGCTGCTGGACGCCTGACGGCGATGGCGACGGGCCGGGGGCGCGCGGGGCGCCCCCGGCCTTCTCGTGCGCGCGTCGTATCAGCGGATCGGCATGCCGGACAGGGTGCGGGCGATCACCAGGCGCTGGATCTCGCTGGTGCCCTCGAAGATGGTGTAGATCGCGGCGTCCCGGTGCATGCGCTCGACCGGGTACTCGCGGGTGTAGCCGTTGCCGCCGAGGATCTGTATGGCCTGTGCGGTGACCTTCTTGGCGGTCTCGCTGGCGTAGAGCTTGGACATCGAACCCTCGGCGGCGGTGAAGGGCTTGCCGGCGGTGGCCATCCAGGAGGCTCGCCATACCAGGAGGCGGGCCGCGTCGATCCGGGTCCGCATGTCGGCGAGTTGGAAGGCGACGCCCTGGTTGTCGATGATCGGCCGGCCGAACTGGGTGCGGGTCTTCGCATAGTCCAGCGCGACCTCGTACGCGGCGCGGGCGGTGCCCACCGCCATCGCGCCGACGGCGGGGCGGGAGGCCTCGAAGGTGGCCATGGCGGCGTTCTTCACTCTTTCGCCGTCCGTCCTGGCCTGGTCGCGGGCGCGGGCGAGGCGTTCGTCGAGTTTCTCCTTGCCGCCGAGGAGGCAGTGGCCGGGGACCCGGACGTCCTCCAGCACCACCTCGGCGGTGTGGGAGGCGCGGATGCCGTGCTTCTTGAACTTCTGCCCCTGTGTGAGGCCGGGGGTGTCCGGGGGCACGATGAAGGACGCATGGCCCTTGGAACCGAGCTCCGGGTCGACCGCGGCGACCACCACGTGCACATTGGCGATGCCGCCGTTGGTGGCCCAGGTCTTGGTGCCGTTGAGCACCCACTCGTCCTTGGCCTCGTCGTACACGGCACGGGTGCGCATGGAGGCGACGTCGGAGCCCGCGTCGGGTTCGGAGGAGCAGAAGGCGGCGACCTTGACGTCGTCGGCGTCGCCGTACATCTGGGGGATCCAGGTGCCGATCTGCTCCTCGGTGCCGTTGGCGATGACGCCGACGGCGGCGAGGCCGGTGCCGACGATGGACAGGGCGATGCCCGCGTCGCCCCAGAAGAGTTCCTCCATGACCATGGGGATGCCCAGGCCGGTGGGGTCGAAGAACTGCTGGGCGTAGAAGTCCAGTGAGTAGATGCCGATTTTGGCCGCCTCCTGGATCACCGGCCAGGGGGTCTCCTCACGCTCGTCCCACTCCGCGGCGGCCGGGCGGATCACGTCCGCGGCGAATCCGTGCAGCCAGTCGCGTACCTGCCGCTGGTCGTCGTTGAGTTCGAGCGTGAACTCGCTCATGTCCCCTCCTGCTCTGCCCGGCGGCCGCCGATGTGTTACTTGCGGTAACCCGCAGTCTGTTACCGACAGGTAGCCACTGTCAACCGGCCACCGCCTTCGGCCGGAGTGTTACCTTGCGCGGGCGTCACGCAATCGCACGGGCGGGGAGACACGGCTCATGGAGACCACACGGCAGACGGCGGCACAGGTCCAGCCCCAGCAACGGTCCGCGGCGGACCGGCGGCGGCGGGAGCTGCTGGAGGCGGCGGACAGGGTCGTGCTCCGGGACGGGCCCAAGGCCTCGATGAACGCGATCGCCGCGGAGGCGGGCATCACCAAACCCATCCTCTACCGGCACTTCGGCGACAAGGGAGGGCTGTACAGGGCACTGGCCAAGCGCCACACCGACGCGCTGCTCGACGCGCTGCGGGCGGCGCTGGACGCCCCCGCGGAACGCAGGCAGCGGGTCGAGGCCACGCTCGACACCTATCTCGCGGCGATCGAGGCGCGGCCCCAGGTCTACCGCTTCCTGATGCACCCCGCGGAGGAACCGCCCGTCTCGGAGCAGGCCGAGCAGAGCTTTGACGTGGGCCGCCACTCCGCCCCCCTGCTGCGCCGCCTCGGCGAGGAGCTCGCCAAGGTGATCGAGGACCGGGTGGACCTCGGCCCGGAGAGCCAGCGGCTCGCCCGCGCATGGGGACACGGCATCGTCGGAATGATGCACGCGGCGGGCGACTGGTGGCTGGGCGAACGCCCTTGTCCGCGGGACGAGCTGGTACGGAGCCTGGCCGATTTGCTGTGGGGGCGGCTGGCGGAGGCGGGAGACCGTGAGGGCGGGGCGGTGTTCTGAAGCCGCGCGGAACCGGTCACCGCTTCCGGTGCTTGGCGGCGACTTTCTCTGCGAGCTGCTGACCCTCGTCCAGGGCGGCGGCCACCGACGTGCGCCCCGCGATGGCCTCGGAGATCCCTTGGGAGACCTTGTCCGCCAGATCGGGGAACTCCGGGATGCTCACAAACTGGATGCCCGCGGCAGGCCTGAGCTGAACGCCGGGATCGCGGGGGTCCGCACTGACGATGGCCGCCTCGGCAGCCTCGTAGAAGGCGGCTGCCGCCTGACGGTACTCGGGGTTGTCATACGTCGAGCCGCGCTTGCCGGCCGGCACCCTCGCCCAGCCCAGTTCGGCCCCGACAAGCTCCTCGTACTCCCTGCTCGAGGCCCACGCGATGAACTTGGCCGCCGCGCTCCGGTGTTCGCTCGCCCGCTGGATGCACCATGCCCAGGAGTACAGCCAGCCCGACGACGTCGTCAGATGCACCGGCGCCATGGCGTAGCCCACCTTCCCGGCCACCGGCGAGTCATCGGCTTCCAGCAGCCCGGCCGCGGAGGTGGCGTCGTACCAGATGGCCGTTCTGCCTTGCCGGAAACTCTCAAGGCATTCGGTGAACCCCTTCCGGGCCGCTCCGGGCTCACCGTGCTTGCGTATCAAGTCCACGTACATCGACACCGCTTTGGAGAATCCCGGGCCGTTCACCTGCGCCTTCCAGTCCTTGGTGAACCATGTGCCCCCATATGTGTTGACGACGGTGGTCAGCGGTGCGAAGAGTTCGCCCCAGCCAGGCAACCCGCGCAGGCAGATGCCCCGCATTCCGGGCCTGGCGCCGTCCACCTGCGCCGCGAGCCGCGCGATCTCCTCCCACGTCGGGGGGTTCTGCATCGTCAGCCCGGCGGATTCGAACACGTCCTTGCGGTACATCACAAAGGACGACTCGCCGTAGAACGGCTCCGCGTACAGCTTCCCGTCGTCCCCGGTCAGTTCCTGCTGTACCGGCACAAAGATGTCGGACTGGCCGAAGGAGGGATCGGCGGCGATGACGTCGTCCAGCGGCGCCAGCCAGCCCTTCTCGCCGTAGATGGGCGCTTCGAAGTTGCTGATGGACGCCACGTCGTAGAAGCCCGACTGGTCGGCGAACTCCTTTCTGACCCTCTCCCGTACATCGTTCTCCGGAAGCGCGGTGAAACGGACCTCGATGCCGGTCCGCGGGGTGAAGTGCCGCTTTGTCATCTCTTGAAGGTCGAGCATCTGCGGGTTGTTCACCATGAGGACGTTGACCGCGTCACGGGCGCCGCCGGCTTCTCCTCTCTCGGCTTTCTCGGAACAGCCGGAGACAAGCGCGGCGACACACACGGCGACAGCGGCGGTCCTGGTGCGCAGCCGCGCTGCGGGAGACCCGATTCTCATGGAACGCACCTCAAACTCAGCTGCGGGGAGGAACGCGTCCGGTTCCTTGCGGCCCCGAGCTTTATACCTGCGCCGCCGTGTGGCGAAGTCCCCCGGATGGCCACCAAGGCTGCCCGTTCTGCGCCCGTTTCCGGCCGGCCCGGAGAGCCGTGGCTACAGGACGGGCCGGGGCGGGGGAAACGCCCTGCGGGCGGCGCGCAGGGCGCGGGTGCGGCGCCAGCCCGTGAGCCGGTCGGGGTAGACCAGACCGCCCAAGTGGTCGCACTCGTGCTGGAGGCAGCGCGCGAAGAAGCCCGTACCCGCCACCCGTACCGGCGCACCCTGCGCCGTGACCCCCTCGACCACCGCGTGGTCGAAACGCTCAGTGGCAGCCTCCAGTCCCGGCAGGGACAGACAGCCCTCGGGGCCCCGGACGCGGACCCCGTCCGCCTCCACGAGGCGGGGGTTGACGATATGCCCGATGTGGCGGACGTCCTCGTCGTCGGGGCAGTCGTAGACGAACACCCGCAGCCCCACGCCGACCTGGTTCGCCGCGAGGCCCACCCCGTGCGCCGCGTACATCGTCGCGAACATGTCCTCGACCAGCCGGGACAGCTCGGGGCCGAAGTCATCGACGGGTGCACAGGGGGTGTGCAGCGCGGGGGCCCCGTACAGGCTCATGGCTCTGACGAGTCCCGAACTGCCGGGGATCGGCCGGTTTCGCATGGCGGCCAGCGTACGACCTCCACACTTTCCGACGAAGCCGCGATTCGGGCGCTGGAGCGGACCTCGATAGGCTGAGCGCGGACCGACGCAAGGAGGATCAAGGACGATGTCAGGCAACTCGGAGCCCCTGACGCCGCGGGCGAAGCTGGCCGTGACGGCCGGCCGGGCCGCGGCAGCGGTGTCGCGCGCCGCGGGGCGCGGCAGCGGATCGGTGATCGGCGGCCGGGTCGCGCTCAAGCTCGACCCCGATCTGCTGGGTCGTCTCGCGCAGCACCTGGACGTCGTCCTCGTGTCGGCGACCAACGGCAAGACCACCACGACCCGGCTGATCGCCGAGGCGCTGCGCGCCAGCGGCGAGGTCGTCTCCAACGCGCTGGGCGCGAACATGCCCGCGGGCATCACCTCCGCGCTGGCCGGCGGCTCGGAAGCCAAGTACGGCGTGATCGAGGTCGACGAGAAGTACCTCGCGGGCGTCGCACGCGATGTGACCCCGAAGGCCATCGCGCTGCTCAATCTCTCCCGCGACCAGCTCGACCGCGCCGCCGAGACCCGCATGCTGGCCGAGAGGTGGCGCGAGGGCCTGTCAGGCACCAAGGCCATGGTGATCGCCAACGCCGACGACCCGCTGATCGTGTGGGCCGCGTCCTCCTCCCCGAACGTGGTGTGGGTCGCCGCCGGCCAGGAGTGGAAGGACGACGCCTGGTCCTGTCCCTCCTGCGGCGGTGTGATGCAGCGCCCGGGCGACGACTGGTTCTGCGGCGAGTGCGGCTTCCGCCGCCCCGCCCCGAGCTGGGTGCTCAGCGGGGACCACGTACTGGACCCGCACGGCAGCGCCTGGCCCATCCACCTCCAGCTGCCGGGCCGTGCCAACAAGGCCAACGCCGCGACCTCCGCAGCGGTCGCCGCGTGCTTCGGAGTGCCGCCGCAGGTCGCACTGGAGCGCATGTACCAGGTCCAGGCCGTCGCGGGCCGCTATGACGTGGTGTCCTTCCTCGACCGTGATCTGCGTCTCCTCCTCGCCAAGAACCCCGCGGGCTGGCTGGAGACCTTCTCCCTGATCGACCAGCCCCCGGCCCCGGTGGTCCTGTCCGTCAACGCCCGCGGCGCCGACGGCACGGACACCTCCTGGCTCTGGGACGTGGACTACACCCGACTCGCCGGCCACCCGATCTTCGTCATCGGCGACCGCAAGCTGGACCTCGCGGTCCGGCTGGAGGTCGCGGGGCTGGACTTCCGGGTCTGCGAGAGCGCCGACGAGGCGGTGCAGCTCGCGCCGCCCGGACGCATCGAGGTGATCGCCAACTACACGGCCTTCCAGGATCTGCGCCGCCGGGTCGGCAACTGACGCCACGACGGCGAGGAGGACTTCACCCATGAGCGACAACAGCCTGCGTCTGGTCTGGGTCTACCCGGACCTGCTCAGCACCTACGGCGACCAGGGCAACGCCCTGGTCGTGGAGCGCCGCGCGCGCCAGCGCGGTCTGGACGTGGCGCGCCTGGACGTGCGCAGCGACCAGCCGGTGCCCACCTCCGGCGACATCTACCTCATCGGCGGCGGCGAGGACCGTCCGCAGCGGCTGGCCGCCGAGCGGCTCCGCCGGGACGGCGGGCTGAGCCGGGCCGCCTCCAACGGCGCGATCATCTTCTCGGTCTGCGCCGGCTACCAGATCCTGGGCCATGAGTTCATCAACGACCTCGGCGAGCGGGAGCAGGGCCTCGGCCTGCTGGACGTGGTCTCCACGCGTGGCGAGGGCGCGCGCTGCGTCGGAGACGTGCTGGCCGACATCGACCCGCGGCTCGGCCTGCCGCAGCTGACCGGTTTCGAGAACCACCAGGGCGTCACCCACGTCGGCCCTGCCGCCCGCCCCTTCGCCCAGGTGAAGCTGGGCCGGGGCAACGGCACGGGCGACGGCACGGAGGGCGCGTACAACGACACCGTCTTCGGCACCTACATGCACGGCCCGGTGCTGGCCCGCAATCCGCAGATCGCGGATCTGCTGCTCAAGCTGGCGCTGGACGTCAACGCGCTGCCGCCGACGGACGACCGGTGGTACGAGGCGCTGCGCGCCGAGCGCATCGCGGCGGCGACACAGCCCGCATGACGGCTGACCTGCTCACCTGAGCGACGTCCAGCAGTCGGACGCCCGGTTCGTCCCCGTCACCGTCCGCCGGTAGGGTGGCGGGGATCCAACCGGACGACGTGGTCCGGGTGTCGGCCCACGTTGCAAAGGTTTTCGGGCTATGCGCATTGGTGTGCTCACCTCCGGCGGCGACTGCCCCGGTCTGAACGCCGTCATCCGTTCCGTCGTGCACCGCGCCGTCGCCGATCACGACGATGAGGTGATCGGCTTCCACGACGGCTGGAAGGGCCTGCTGGAGTGCGACTACCGCAAGCTCGACCTGGACGCGGTGGGCGGCATCCTGGCCCGCGGCGGCACGATTCTCGGCTCGTCCCGGGTGCAGCCCGCGCATCTGCGCGACGGCGTTGAGCGGGCCAGGGGGCATGTGGCGGAGCTGGGCCTGGACGCGATCATCCCGATCGGCGGCGAGGGCACCCTGAAGGCCGCCCATCTGCTCTCCGAGGCCGGGCTTCCCATCGTCGGCGTGCCCAAGACCATCGACAACGACATCGCCGTCACGGACGTGACCTTCGGCTTCGACACGGCGGTCGGCGTGGCGACCGAGGCGCTGGACCGGCTGAAGACCACCGCCGAGTCCCATCAGCGGGTGCTGATCGTCGAGGTCATGGGGCGGCACACCGGCTGGATCGCGCTGCACTCCGGCATGGCGGCCGGTGCGCACGCCATCGTGGTCCCGGAGCGGCCGTTCGACATCGACGAGCTGACCGCCCGGGTCGGCGAGCGGTTCTCCGCGGGCAAGAAGTTCGCGATCGTCGTGGTCGCGGAGGGCGCGAAGCCCCGCGAGGGCACGATGCGCTGGGACGAGGGCGGCAAGGACATCTACGGGCACGAGCGGTTCGCGGGCGTGGCCCGTCAGCTCTCCGTGGAACTGGAGCAGCGGCTCGGCAAGGAGGCCCGTCCGGTGATCCTCGGTCATGTGCAGCGCGGCGGCACCCCCACCGCGTACGACAGGGTGCTCGCCACCCGCTTCGGCTGGCACGCGGTGGAGGCCGCGCACCGGGGAGAGTTCGGCATGATGACGGCGCTGCGCGGCACCGACATCGTGATGGCGCCGCTCGCCAGGGCCGTGGAGACCCTGAAGACCGTCCCGGACGAGCGGTATGCGGAGGCCGAGTGCGTGCTCTGAAACAAGTGCGCGCGCATTAATTCGTACACAGCTGAACGAACCGCCCCCGGTCGCCGCCGCGACCGGGGGCGGTTCTACTCTGGTCCGGACAATTGGGTGCGGATGGGCCGCGCTCCATGGAAGACGTCCCGGCGGGAGTGCAGAGATGGATCACAGCGGGCACGGCATGATGATGGATCTGCCGCCGTTCACGCTGGGACGAGGGCTTCAGTTCGCACCGGACTCCTTCTTTCTGATCGGCTGCCTGCTCGCTCTCGGTCTGTACGGCTGGGGTGTGGTGCGGCTGCGCCGGCGCGGTGACGCGTGGCCGGTCAGCAGGACCGTGTTCTTCGCCGTCGGCGTGCTGAGCATCGCAGTGGTGATGTGCACCAGGCTCAACGAGTACGGCATGGTCATGTTTAGCGTGCACATGGTGCAGCACATGATCATCAGCATGCTGTCGCCGATCCTGCTGCTGCTCGGCGCTCCGGTCACCCTGGCGCTGCGCGCCCTGCCGGTCGCCGGGAGGGGCCGCAAGGGGCCGCGCGAACTGCTGCTCGCACTGCTGCACAGCCGGTATCTGCGGGTGATCACCCACCCGGCGTTCACGATTCCGATGTTCATCGCGAGCCTGTACGCGCTGTACTTCACCCCCCTCTTCGACTTCCTGATGGAGTCCAGGACCGGGCATATCGCGATGATGGTGCACTTCCTGGCGGTGGGCCTGATGTTCTTCTGGCCGATCATGGGCGTGGACCCGGGTCCGCACCGGCCCGGCTATGTGATGCGGATGCTGGAGCTGTTCGCGGGCATGCCCTTCCACGCCTTCTTCGGCATCGCGCTGATGATGGCGAGCGAGCCGATGATCGGGACGTATGCGAATCCTCCGGCCTCGCTGGGGATCGACGCCCTGTCGGACCAGAACGCGGCGGGTGGCATCGCGTGGGCGTTCAGCGAGATTCCCTCGGTGCTGGTGCTGATCGCGCTGATCTACCAGTGGTACCACTCGGAGCAGCGGGCGGCCGTGCGCAAGGACCGGGCGGCGGACCGGGACGGCGACAAGGAGCTCGAGGCGTACAACGCGTATCTGGCGTCGCTGCAGGCCCGCAGCCAGTAACGCGGAGTGGGTGGCGCACCCCCCTCCTTCCGAGCGACCATGGCTGGGAACGGCCGCGGCCGTCGGAGGAGGGCGCACATGTCCGGATCCACGAAGACGATGGGAGCGCTGACCGTCGGGTCGCTGGTGGTCGTGACGGCCTATTCGGCGGCGCTCGGGAGCAGCGGCTGGCTCTGGTTCGGCTGGATCGTGCTGCTGATGGTCACGGTCGGGGTGATCGCGTCGCGCTCCGGCACCTGAGCGTCAGAACCGGAACACCGTTCCGGTCGCGGCCTCCAGTTCACAGGGGTTCGGGTAGATCTTCTGCCAGGCCACGGGCTTCCCGTTCCAGATGCCGACGGCCCGGGCGATCACCGGGTCGTACTCCTTGGTGCAGAGGTGCGGGTCGCCGGGCAGCCGGGCGAAGTCGCCTTTGGCCCCGCTGACCGCCTCGCAGGCGCCGGCCGGGTCCGGGTGCGGGCCGCCCGGCTCGGGGTGGCAGGTCAGCAGCACCCCGCGCAGCCAGGTGCGCTCCGGGTCGGACACGGTCAGCCACACTCCGGGCCGGTGGCCGGCCGGGGGGTCGTCGGCCGCGTGCCCGGCGGCCGACCCGGCCGCGGTCGCGGTGACGGCGAAGAGAACGGCTGCGGCGAGGGAGACGCTGCGTTGCATCGTTCGGCACTCCTCGTGGCTAGATCGACATGTCCAGAGCAACCCCCGTGTTGGGGTGGGCGCAAGCAGCCGCACCGGGGCGCCGTGCCCGGGGCGGGCGGAATCGCCCGTACGGACGTCCGTCGCCGCGGCCCGAGGCAGCCGCGTCCAAGCAGCTGCCGCGTCGAAGCGGCTGCCGCGTCGAGCCGGCTGCCGCGTCCATGGGCGTCGCCGGATCACCTCTCCTCGCGTTCGCCCGGACGGGCCTCCCTGGTGCCGCGCCGCAGGGCGAGCCCCGGGAGGGCGAACCAGCACAGGGCGAACCACGCCACCATGGCCATGACCAGCCATACGGCGAGGGAGTCGGCCAGCACCACCCGCAGGATCAGCAGCAGGGCCGACGCCATCGTGCACAGGAGCATCACCAGCCCGGCCAGGGCCAGCCGCGAGGCCCATTCGACGGTCTGCGGCTTCAGCCTGCGGCCCGTGAGCAGCCGGTGGAAGGCGACGGGGCCGACGAGGATGCCGGTGGTCGCCGCCCCGAGCATCACGGTGACGACGTAGATCGTGCGGTCGGCCTGGCTCAGCTCCGCGAAGCGCGGATTGAACACGACGGTGAGCAGAAAGCCGAAGAGGATCTGCACACCGGTCTGGACGACGCGCAACTCCTGCAGGAGTTCGAGCCACAGGCGGTCGGCACGCTCCTCCGGCGTCTCGTGCCGACCCCTGCTCAGCGGGCCCGGCGTGCTCGCCTGCGGCATCACAGCGGTCCTCTCCTCAGACTCCTCGGGGGCTGCCGGCCGGCCGGGTACCCATCCTCGGCGAAAACATGGCGAGGGCGCGGTTGGGTACCCGGTGGGCATGAGCACGATGAGCACACCGAGCAGCGTGGAGGACCTCGCGGCCGTCGAGCAGGCGGCCGAGGGCTTCCTGTCCGGGATCGCTCCGTTCGCCGTGGGGCTGGTCCTGATCGTTCTGCTGGCCGGCGCCACGTGGTGGGATCGCAGACGCAGGGAGACGGAGTCCGACTCGCCGACCCCCGAGCAGCAGCCCCACCCCCCTCCTCAGCAGACGCATATCGAGGAGTCCGGGCCGCACGAGCACACCGACTTCCCGTCCGACCGCCGGCTGTTCCCTTACGAGCTGAGGGGGCCGGGCAACGAGGCATACCCGGCGGAGGAAGCCCTGCCGCCCGAACGGGAGGAGAAGCCGCCCGCCGCCTCCGGGGCCACGTCCGGGGACGCATCGGGAGCGACGCCCGAGACTGCGTCCGGGGCCGCGCCCGGGGCCGCGTCCGGGGCCGCTCAGAACGACCTCGACGAGGGCGGGCGGGCCGCCCCCAGATAGGCCTCCGCCTCGGCGACCGCCTCCTGGGGCGTCCGGCAGCCCATCAGCACGCACAGCGTGTAGGCGAGATCGTCCCGCCGGCGGCGCGTGTGCGGGTCCCGCGGCTCGGCGTCCGCCAGGCACTCCCACGCCCGGTACCGGTGGAGCAGGGCGCTGAGCAGCGCCTTGTCCGGCAGAAGCACGGCCGCCTCCCGACGTGTGACCCCAATGGCTGCTCCCCCTCCCCCAGGCACCGGCGAACGGGCCGCGCCCGTGAGGTGCGCGGCCCGCTCTACGCCGGGCTACCGTGCTGACGGCCTCTTGCCCGTCTGACCGCGAGCCTTGTCACCGGCCTTGCGCCGGGACTCGCCCGACATCCGTTCCGAGGTGTCCTGGGCCCCCGCGCGCGTCTGGTCGTGCATCTCGTCGCCCATGCCGTCCATCGGCCCGCCGCGGGACGGCTCCTTCACGGCGCGCCCGGTCCGTTTGGCCTTTGCTCGGGCCTTGCTCATCAGTGTGGTCCTTTCACGGGGGGGGGCTGGCTCCTCCACCTTGCGCCGGTCACCCTCTGTCCGCAATTCGGCACGTTGCGCAATACCCTCCAGTTGTTTGGATATTACGCATTCGAGGAGGTCAGTGGGTGTTTGTCGAGTTTGCGTCGTGGGCATCCGCTCAGTGCCGCAGCCCGGCGGCACGCAGAAGGGCGGCACGCAGGAGGGCGTCATGAGCGATCCCCGAGAAGTCCGCGTCCAGGCGGAGCGTGAGCGCGACAAGGCGGAGCGCCTGTTCCAGCGGGCGCGCCAGTCCATCGACCCCCAGGAGGCCGAGCGGCTGCGCTACCGCGCGGAGCAACTGCGGGAGCGAAGCGAGGCGGTGCTCCGCGCGACCCCACAGGAGGAGCCCGGAGACATGCCGGGAGACACACGAGGAGAGCAGCTCTGGTAAGCGACACGACCGACGGTCGCTCTTTACCCGGCCGATGCGGGCGGGCAAAAAGGAATAATCTGGTGGGAAAGCTCTGGCGACGGTCCCGCTGCAGCCAGCAGCGCCGGCCTGATCTGCCTTCACCCCCGGAGGCGCCCCATGGCCACCCGCGCGCTCGCAGCTCCACCCGAGAGTCCCGACCCGGTACGCCCGTCCAGCGCCGATGACGCGCGGGCGCTGTCCACATGCCTGTTCCAGCGGCTGCGCACGCTGGAACCCGGCACGGCCGAGCATGCGTATGTGCGCGGCACGCTCGTCGAGCTGAACCTCACCCTGGTGCGGTATGCGGCTTCCCGGTTCCGGCACCGAAGCGAGCCGCTGGAGGACATCATCCAGGTGGGGACCATTGGGCTGATCAAGGCCATCGACCGGTTCGACGTGGACCGGGAGGTCGCCTTCTCCTCGTTCGCGCTGCCCACCATCGTCGGGGAGATCAAGCGGTTCTTCCGCGACGCGAGCTGGACCGTGCGCGTACCGCGACGGCTGCAGGAGCTGCGCATCGACACCGCGAGGGCGTACGACACCCTGGAGCAGCGTCTGGAACGGCCGCCGACGACCGCGGAGTTGGCTGCCCACCTGGGCATCAGCGAAGAGGCGGTCGCGGAGGGCCAGCAGGCGGCCAACGGGTATGTCGTCCGCTCGCTGGACGCGCCCGACGGCAGCGAGGACTCCTGCCCCGGTTCGCTGGAGCGCCGGCTGGGTGAGGAGGACCACGCCTTTGACGTCATCGAGTGCCTGGAGTCGCTGCGCCCGCTGGTGGCCGGGCTGGCCCCGCGGGACCGCGCCATCCTGTCGATGCGCTTCGGCGAGGAGCTGACGCAGTCGGAGATCGGTGCGCGGCTGGGACTGTCGCAGATGCATGTGTCGCGGCTGCTGGCGCGCACCCTGTCGACCCTGCGGGCCGGGCTGCTGGAGGACGGCCCCTCGCAGCCGCCGTGCCCGGAGGGCGCCGCCTCGCCGAACGGCGGGCACTCCGACGCCGCCGCGGACGGGCAGACGGGGCGCGAGGCCCGGGCGGCCGGCTGAGCGGTCGGCCGCCCCGCCGCGCACCCCCGGCCGTCAGCCCTCAACCATCAGTCCCCGGCCGCCGCGTACCAGACCGTGGTGATGTTGCAGAACTCGCGAATGCCGTGACCCGACAGCTCACGCCCGTACCCCGAGCGCTTCACCCCGCCGAAGGGGAACGCCGGGTGCGAGGCCGTCATGCCGTTGAAGAAGACGCCGCCCGCCTCCAGGTCCCGGGCACAGCGACGGATCTCGTCCTCGTCCCGCGTCCAGACGTTGGAGCTCAGCCCGAAGGGGCTGTCGTTGGCGACGGCGAGCGCCTCGTCGAGGTCTGCGGCCCGGTAGAGGGCGGCCACCGGGCCGAAGGCCTCCTCGCGGTGGATCCGCATCTCCGGGGTGATGCCGGACAGCACGGTCGGCTCGTAGTACCAGCCGGCATCGCGGCCCGCGGGCCGCGATGCGCCGCACAGGGCAGCAGCCCCGCCGCGCAGCGCGTCGTCCACCAGCTCCTCCAGATCGGCGCGGCCCTTCTCGGTGGCCAGCGGGCCGACGTCGGTGGCGTCGTCGAGGGGGTCGCCGACCTCCAGTGCACGCATCCCGGCGGTGAACCGCTCCGCGAACGCGTCGTACACGTCGGTGTGCACGATGAACCGTTTGGCGGCGATGCAGGACTGACCGTTGTTCTGCACCCGGGCGGTCACCGCCGTGCTCGCCGCCTTGTCGAGGTCCGCGGACGGCAGCACCACGAAGGGGTCCGAACCACCCAGCTCCAGTACCGTCTTCTTCACCTCGTCGCCGGCGATCGCGGCGACGGAGCGGCCGGCCGGCTCGCTGCCGGTGAGGGTGGCGGCGGCCACCCGGTCGTCGCGCAGGACGCCCTCCACGGCGCCGGAGCCCACCAGCAGCGTCTGGAAACAGCCTTCGGGAAAGCCCGCGCGCCGGAACAGCTCCTCCAGATACAGAGCGGTCTGCGGCACGTTGGAGGCATGCTTGAGGAGTCCGGTGTTGCCCGCCATGAGGGCCGGCGCGGCGAACCGCACGACCTGCCACAGCGGGAAGTTCCACGGCATGACGGCGAGGATCACGCCCAACGGCCGGTAGCGCACCACGGCCCCGGAGGCCCCGGAGTCCTTGACGTCGCTCTCGTGCGGATACTCGTCGGCCAGCAGATCCGCCGCCCTGCCCGCGTACCAGCGCATCGCCTTCGCGCACTTGGCCGCCTCGGCGCGGGCAGCCGTCACGGGCTTGCCCATCTCGGCGGTCATCAGCCGGGCGACGCCCTCCCTGTCGGCGTCCAGCAGACCGGCCGCCTGGGTGAGGAGCCTCGCGCGCTGCTCCATCGGAGTGGCGCGGTAGCCCTCGAACGCCGCGGCGGCGGCCGCCACCCGGCTTTCGATCTCCTCCGGTCCATGCTCCCGGAACGTCTTGAGGGTTTCCCCGGTGGCGGGGTTCACGGTTGCGATGGGCATGGCCTCAAGCCTCCTCGGTGCCGATACGGCGACCCTCGCGTGACGCCGGCGCACCCGCAACACGGCGGCGCGGCCGCACGAAGGGGGCAGTGCTCAGCGCACCACGGCCGTCTCCACGAGCAGTTCGACCGCGGCGGCGACGGCGTCCGCGTCGATGCCGGCCTCCCTGAGCTGCTCCTCCGGCGTGGCCGAGGCGGGCATGTGCCGTACGCCGAGCCGCACCAGCCGCGGCATGGGCCTCCCGTCGGAGAAGACCTCGGCGACGGCGTCGCCGACGCCGCCTTCGGGCCGGTGGTCCTCCACGGTCACCAGGCAGCCCGTGTCGGACGCGGCGGCGTGCAGGGCGGCCGCGTCGGCCGGCTTGACCGAGTAGAGGTCGATGACCCGCACGGCGATCCCGGCCTCGCCCAGCCGGTCGGCGGCCTTGAGGCACTCGTGAACCGTGACGCCCGCCCCGACGAGCGTCACCCGGTCCGCCCGGGAGTGCCGCAGCACCTTGCTGCCCCCGATGGGGAACTGCTCGTCGGGGCCGTAGAGCACCGGGGTCCCGCCGCGCATCGTGCGCAGATAGCGGATGCCGTCGAGGTCCGCCATCGCCGCGACGAGCCTGGCGGTCTGGTTGGCGTCACACGGCTGAAGCACCGTGCTGCCGTGCACGGACCGGAACATCGCGAGGTCTTCGAGCCCCATCTGGGAGGGCCCGTCCTTGCCTATCGCCACGCCCGCGTGAGAGCCCACCAGACAGAGCGAGGCCCGTCCGACGGCCGCCATCCGGATGAAGTCGTGGGCCCGCGTGAGGAAGGCCGCGAACGAGGAGGCGTACGGCAGGAATCCGCGCGCCTGCAGCCCGACGGCGGCCGCCGCCAGCTGCTGCTCGGCGATATAGCACTCGAAGAAGCGGTCGGGGTGCTCCTCGGCGAAGAACTGGGTGCGTGTGGAGTCGCTGACCTCGCCGTCCAGGACCACCATGTCATGCCGTACGGCGCCGAGGGCGGCGAGCGCCTTGCCGTACGCGTCACGGGTGGCGACCTCGTCCCCGACCTCGAAACGGGGCAGCTCCGGCTCCCGGGCGGCGGTGGGCGCCGTGGCGGGCACGGCCGGGGGCGCGGCGGTCTCGACCCGCAGCGAACGGCGTCCGCCCAGCTCGGCGATGGCGGAGCCGGCGTCCTCGAGGGGCTTGCCGTGCATGCCCTCGCGGTCCTCCACGGCCGCCACCCCGCGGCCCTTCCGGGTGGCGGCCAGAATCGCGGTCGGCCGCCCCCCGGTGGCGCGGGCCTCTTCGAAGGCGTGGTCCACCGCCGTCACGTCGTGGCCGTCGACTTCGACGGTGTGCCAGCCGAAGGCCCTCAGCCGCCGGGCGTAGGCGTCCAGGTCGTGCTGGTGGCGGGTGGGGCCGCGCTGGCCCAGCCGGTTCACGTCGACGATCAGGGTGAGCGCGTCCAGATGCTCCGCGCCCGCGTACTCGACGGCCTCCCAGACGGACCCCTCCGTCATCTCGCTGTCGCCGGACAGCACCCACACCCGGTAGGGGACCTTCTCCAGGCGCTGGGCGGCGAGCGCCATGCCGACGGCCACCGGCAGCCCCTGGCCGAGCGACCCGGTGGCCACGTCCACCCACGGCAACCGGGGCGTGGGGTGGCCCTCCAGCCTGCTGCCGTGCTCGCGGTAGCTGCGCAGTTCCTCCTCGCCGACCGCGCCCACCGCCCGGTACATGGCGTACAGCAGCGGTGAGGCATGCCCCTTGGAGAAGATCAGCCGGTCGTTTCCCGGATGGTCGGGGCGGTTGAAGTCATAGCGCAGATGGTGCGCCAGCAGCACCGCGACGAGGTCCGCCGCGGACATCGACGACGTGGGGTGGCCCGAGCCGGCCAGGTCGGCGACGCGGACGGCGTCCACCCGGAGCTGCTGGGCCAGCTCGGTCAGATCGAGCGCGTGGGCGGCGGCGCCGCGGTCGCGCGGGTCGGTGGCGGTCATGTCACTCCTTGAGCTGCGTCCGATGGCCTTCGTCCGGGGGCTGGGGGCCAGGGGCCTCACGCGGACTCGGGTGAGCAGGGCGGGCCGGGGGTGTGCACCGACTCGGGGGAAGCGGTGTCCAGCGGGACGGCCCAGGACCGTACGAGGCCGAGCTGCACGGCCTGCCTGGGCAGCAGAGCGTCCAGCGCCCAGTCGGCGGCGACCCGCACCCGATTGCCCGGCATGGCAGCCAGGTGGTAGCCGCGCGTGACGGCTGAGGCGAGCACGCCGGACAGCGGCACCCCCAGCGGGTTGGCGGCGGCCTGCGCCCCACCCAGATCGACGAGGAAGCCGAGGTCGTGATGGCGGTAAGGGCGGGGCGTGCCCCGCCCTAGGGAGGCGGCCACGTTCCCGGCCGCGGCCCTGCCCTGCCGGGCGGCGTGCTGCGCCGTCATCGGCGTGTACTCCCCCGGCCTGGTCAGGTCGGGCACGGCCGCCGCGTCGCCGCAGGCGAACACCTCGGGGTGACCCGGCACATTCAGCCGCGCGTCGACGAGCAGCCGGCCCTGTTCGACGGGCAGCCCCAGCTGGGAGACCAGCGGGTCCGGCCGCACCCCCACACACCACACCAGGGTGCGGGTCGGCACAAACTCGCCGTCGTCCAGCCGCACCCCGGCCGGTGTGGCCTCCTGCACCGACGTCCCGGTGCGCACCTCGACACCCCGCATCCGAAGAACGCGGTCCGCGGTGTCGGAGAGTCTGCGGTCGAGCCCCGGGAGCACCCGCGGGGCGATGTCCAGGAGCAGCCAGCGCGGGGGCCGCCGGATGCCGCCGGGCAGGTCACGCGGGGTGCGGGCCAGCGCGTCGGTGAACAGCCGGCCCTGGGCGGCCACCTCGGTTCCGGTGTACCCCGCGCCCGCGACGACGAAGGTGCGGCGTGCCGCGGCCTCCTCCGGCTCCGCCGACTGGGAGAGCTCCATCTGCCGGGTCAGGTGGTCGCGCAGGTAGAGGGCCTCCGGCAGACCTCGGAAGCCGTGTGCGCGGGCGGCGACGCCGGGGACGGGCAGCAGTTTGTTGACGCTGCCGACGGCGAGCACGAGACGCTCGTACGCCAGCTCTCCGTGGGCGCCCTCGGGGCCGGTGTAGTGCACCCGCCGTGCGTCGAGGTCGATGCGGGTCGCCTCGCCGAGGACGAGGCGCACACGCGGGAGAGTGCCGGTCAGGGACACGGTGATGCGGCGGGGCTCCAGGATTCCCGCCGCCGTCTGCGGCAGCAGCGGCAGGTAGAGGAAGTAGTCGGTGGGGTTGAGCAGGATGACGTCGGCGCGGTCCCGCATCCGGCGGGAGAGCGTGCGAGCGGCCTGGTAGCCGGCGAATCCGGCTCCCACGATGACGATGCGTGCTCGGGCGGTGTGCGCTCTGCTCACCAGTGACTCCCGGCTGTGACGGATGGGTCCGTATGAGTGCGCGTTGGTACGCGTCGGGGGATCGGGCTGTCCGCGTGCCCAGGAGCGCGCCGCCCAAACAGCTCCGTACGGCCCCCTGCTCGGCTCGCCAAGGCGCGGGCACAGGGCGAGGCTGGAGACGGAAGGAAGGAAGTGCAGTGATCAGCACACACGATTTCGCACCGGAGGTCGTCGTCACGCTCAGCGGCTGCACCAAGGAGGACGCCGGCGTCGTCTTCGAGGTGCTGCGCCGGAACTTCGCCTCGGACCGGGCGGACGACGACGTCCCGCAGGACATAGTCGAGGGGCATCCGACGGTCTGGACCGGCACCTTCGAGGTGGTGCCGCCCATCTCGCCCGGTCCGTCCCCGGGCCCGGAGCCGCTGCACGCGGCGGTGACGGCCGAGGTCCAGGGCGGCTACTGGGCGGTGGACCGGCTGCGTGAGGCGCTGGACTCGGCGTTCCGGGTGACCGACGAGGGCATGGCCGCAGGCGACCAGGAGAAGGACGTCCAGCTCAGGCTGGAGTCGGGGGGTGCGCAGCCGGTCGGCTGACGGGCGGCCTTGGGCTTGGCGCCGGCCTCGCCGGCGGCTGAGGCGCGGAAGTCCGGGGGCGGAGCCTTGTTTCAAGCCTCACCGGCGGCCGAGGGCGCCGGCGCCCGGGCGCGAAGTCTTGTTTCACGCCTCGACGGCGATTGAGGCGCGGGGTCTGGGGCGGAGCCCCCGGAAACGGGGCCTGGGGCGGAGCCCGGGGTCCGGGAAACGCCCGCGCTAGCGCGACTGTCGTGCGAGCGTCCTGATGATCTCCGCCGCGCTCGCATACGACCCCTGCGCCGGGAGCGCGTTCACCATGCGTATCAGCCGGTCGGGGGCGTGCCTCTCGGTGAGCATCCGCACGAGGTCGACACGGGTCGCCGGGAACGCCGTGCGCCCGAGGTGCCGTCCCAGCTCGGTCTCCAGCGTGTGCGCGGGCTGCAGGAACTCCCACGCCCCGATGGGGCCGGACGCGATGTCGGGGTCGTCGTCGGCGGCGGGCTCCACATCGTGCCACTCCTCCGCACGGGTGGGGTGGCCGGAACGGAGCAGGCCCTGCAGCTCATGCTTCATCTCGTCGTCCTTGTGGGCGCTGAGCCGGTTGCTGCCTCGCTGCATGTCACCCTCCTCGATCTCCTCGACGGTGGGGTTCGCTCTATGTACCCAATCCTCCGCGTATCACGCGAACCGCGCATCATCCGGCCCGGCGGGGACGCTTCTCCCGGGCCCACTCGCCGAGCGCGGACAGCCGGGGATGGCGTTCGCGCTGCTGGATCGCGCTGCGGTCGAGTTCCTCCATCAGCCGTCTGCTGCGGTGCTCCGGGTCCAGCTCGTCGAGGATCCGGTCGACCTCGGTGAGCAGCGCCCCCTGGAGCTGCCACTGCTTGGGGTGCCGCTGCACGCCGTGCAGCAGCAGGTGCGCCGCCCGCTCACGGCTCGCGCCGGCAGCCGCCAGCTCCGCGGCGAGCCGCGCCTCGGCGGCCCGGGCACTGTCGGTGGCCTGGGTGGTGACCAGGACGGAGAAGCTGACGAGCGCGTCCGCGACATGGCCGAGCAGTTCCTGCAGGGCCAGGCCCACCTCCTGCGGGAACAGCTCCTCCCCGGGACGCTGCTTGGCGAGGTCGGTGATGGTTCTCGCCAGCACCCTCAGCACCACGGCGCAGATCTCCAGCGTGTCGAGTCCGGTGCGCAGCACCACCCGGTTCAGCAGCGCCTCCTTGACGCGCGGGTTCAGCCGCAAACTGTCCTCCGCCTGGCGCAGCGCCGCGTCGACATCGGCGATGTCGTTGTCGAGGCGGCGGGCCTCATGCAGCTTCTCGGCGGCGCGCGCCACGGGCGTGGGCCTGTTGAGCTCCTCCCCGATGGCCAGCATGAGCCGCCGCATACGGCGCGCCAGATCGCCGATGGACTCGCCCGCCGTCTCCACCCAGACGGGCGGTACGAAAACGATGTTGAACAGCAGCCCGACGACCGCGCCGATGAGTGTCTCCAGCACCCGGTCCCAGGCGGTGTCGGCCACCCGGGTGACTCCGAGCACCAGCATGGCGCTGATCGCCACCTCGGGCACGAACTCGTCGACGCGCACCATGCGGCCGACGACCAGCGAGGCCAGGATGATCAGCCCCAGGCTCCACCAGCTGAGCCCGACGAGGGCGCTGAACGCGATGGCGATCAGCACTCCGGCGACGACGGAGTTCACCCGCCGCACGCCGGTGGTCAGGGTGGAGTAGAGGGTCACCTGGACGACGAGCAGAGCGGTCAGGGGTGCGGTGAGCGGCGCGGGCTGGCTGCTCAGCCAGAGGGCGACGACATAGGCCAGGGTGGCGGCGGCCGTGGAGCGCACGGTCAGCGCGACGGCCGGGTTCCCGCGCAGCCGCGCAGCCCTCGCGACGGCGGCGCTCAGCCGCTCCCTGACCGGACTGTGCCCGGGGTCCGGAGCCCGCCTCGGTTGACGCCTGAGAACACGCACTTCGTCCCCCTTCCCGTTTCGGACGGCGACGGCTGCTGCTTGAACCGCACCAGCCCCCGAACCGGGGACAAGGGGCACCCCGGACGCATGACCGGGACACCACCAAGATGCTGATCTTGAAACGTCTTCGCCGACCGGTCCTTCGCCCCCCCGGGCTACACGGGACTGCTCACCGTCTGGAAGCCCTCCGCCCCTTGGAGACGTGAGGCACAATTGCCTGACCGCTCGTCAGGAGTCTGCTCGGCAGGGGGCCGCCGTGTTCTACTACGTGCTCAAATACGTGCTTCTCGGCCCGCTGCTGCGGCTGCTGTTCCGGCCGAGGATCGAAGGGCTGGAGCATCTGCCCGCCGAGGGCGCGGCGATCGTGGCGGGCAATCATCTGTCTTTCTCGGATCACTTCCTGATGCCGGCGATCATCCGACGGCGCATCACCTTCCTGGCCAAGGCGGAGTACTTCACCGGGCCGGGGATCAAGGGCCGGCTGACGGCGGCGTTCTTCCGCAGCGCGGGGCAGATCCCGGTGGACCGCTCCGGCAAGGAGGCGGGGCAGGCGGCCATCCGGGAGGGGCTGAAGGTGCTCGGCAGGAACGAACTGCTCGGCATCTACCCGGAGGGGACCCGCTCCCACGACGGCCGGTTGTACAAGGGGAAGGTCGGCGTGGCGGTGATGGCGCTCAAGGCGGGGGTGAGGGTGGTCCCCTGCGCCATGGTGGGGACCTTCGAGATCCAGCCGCCGGGTCAGGTGCTGCCCAGGATCAAGCGGGTCACGGTGCGGTTCGGGGAGCCGCTGGACTTCTCCCGCTATGCGGGCATGGAGAACGAGAAGGCCGCCCTGCGGGCGGTCACCGACGAGATCATGTACGCGATTCTCCGGCTGTCGGGCCAGGAGTACGTCGACCGGTACGCGGCCGAGGTCAAGGCGGAGCTGGAGGCGGCGAAGAAGGCTTCCCGACGCAGGGGTTGACCGCATCGCGGACAGCCCGGGTCACGGCGTCGCGTCCAGTGTGTCCAGCACCTTGGCGAGCACCTCGTCCAGGACGCGCCGCAGCCCGCGTGCGTCGGGTGCGGCGGCCGTGACCAGCAGGCCCGGTCCGGCGAGCGGGGTGAGCACCGCGGACTCGCCGAGCAGCCGCGGCTCGGCGGGCTTCTCCTCCATCGCGGGGTCCACGACCAGGAGCTGGCCTGCGGCCCGCAGGCCGCCGAGCACTGCGGGGCCGTCCCAGCCGTCGGGCGCGCCGGGGCCGTAGCTCAGCTCCTGGTCGAGCAGGGGCCGGCCGGCGCGGCGGACCGCCAGCCGCGTGGCGAGGGTGCCGGGCTCCTCGCCGTACCTGCCGAGGATCTGCTCTTCGCGCAGCACCAGCCGGGCGGTGGCGGCCAGCTCCACTCGGGTGTGCATCCGCAGGTCGCTGCCGGCGGCCGAGATGAGCTGCTCCGGCAGCCACCGCAGTTCGGCGTCCTCGCCGACGGTCAGGCCCACCTCGTAGCGGGCGGGCAGCGGTGTCCGGCCGGGCAGCGCGAGGGTCGCGGCGGCGGAGTCGACGGTGAGCCGCGCTCCGTCGCGCACCTCCGCCTCGATGGCGAGCCGGTCGCCGCCGAGCGGTGCGCTCATCGCTCCGACGACGGTGACGCGGGTGTACGGGCCGCTCGCGCGGGTGCGGCGCAGCGCGAGCGGTCCTTCGCCCCGGAGCACCGGCAGTCCGCCGCGCTCGGCGACGATGCGGGCTGTGGCGTCGACGCTCATGCGGTCCAGTCGGCGAGTCGGGCGCGTACCCAGTCGGCAACGGGCGCGACGCCGTCCTCGTCGCGGAGGGAGGTGAAGGCCACCGGAAGTGCGCCGCGCTGTTCCTTGGCGTCGCGCTCCATGCGGCCGAGGTCGGAGCCGACATGGGGGGCCAGGTCCGTCTTGTTGATCACCAGGAGGTCGGCGGTGGTGACGCCGGGGCCGCCCTTGCGGGGGATGTCGTCGCCGCCGGCGACGTCGATGACGAAGATCTGGGCGTCGACGAGGCCCTTGGAGAAGGTCGCGGTGAGATTGTCGCCGCCCGACTCGACCAGGACGAGGTCGAGAGGGCCGACGGATTCCTCGAGCTCTTCGACGGCTTCGAGGTTGGCGGAGATGTCGTCGCGGATGGCGGTGTGCGGGCAGGCGCCGGTCTCCACGGCCTGGATGCGCTCCGGCGGCAGCACCGCGTTGCGGAGCAGGAATTCGGCGTCCTCGCGGGTGTAGATGTCGTTGGTGACGACGGCGATGGAGAGCCGGTCGCGCAGGGCGCGGCAGAGCGCCGCAACGGTCGCGGTCTTCCCCGAGCCGACGGGCCCGCCGAGGCCGATGCGCAGGGCGCGCCGAGCGCCATCGGCCCGTATGGCGTCGGCGCTGACGGCTGCGGGGGCGTCGTGGTCGTGACCGAGGTGCATGGTGCGGCTCCTGTCGGGTCGTGGTGCGGGGCTAGGAGGCGAAGAGACGGACCGGCCAGGCAGCGTGCTGTTCCGCGGTGATGTCGAGCAGCGGGGCCGAGGCCGCGGGCAGTGCGTCGATGCCCTGGCCGGCGGCCCGTGCCGCTTCGGCCGCCACCCGGTCGAGGTCCGGGGTGAGCCGGGCGAGGGCGGCGGTCGCCTGGAAGGGGTCGAGGCCGAGCAGCCGCACCGCCGCCGTCGCGGGGCCGCTGACCGTCTCGTAGGCGACGCAGTGCGCTGCGTCCTCGGGGCCGAGGCCCGCCGAGCGCGCGGCGACGCCGAGGACGACCGGTTGATGCGCGCCGCGGGGGCGGGCCGCGGCGAGCGCGTCGAGCCCGGGGCCGGGCCAGACGGCGCGTGCGGCGCGCATCAGCTGCCGGCCGAGTCTGCGGGCGGCCGTGCGCAGCGCGGGCGAGGCGGTTCTGGCGTCGGCGGCGTCGTCGAGCGCGAGCGGGTCGAGGCCCGCCGCGGCCGCGGCGGCCAGGGCCGCGGCAGTGAGGCCGGCGGTGTGCAGCCGGCCCCGGCAGAAGCTCTCCAGTTCCTCGGCGTTCCGTATCCGCCCGGCCTTGACGGCGGCTTCGGCCCCGCCGGAGTGCGCGTGTCCTCCGGCGGGGAAGCGTCCGTCGGCGAGAACGAGGAGAGCGGCCCGGCTCATCGGCTCCGTCCCATCAGAACAGGAAGTACCGCTGGGCCATGGGCAGTTCCGCCGCTGGTGCGGGTTCGACCACCTCTGAGTCGATGGTGACGGTGAAGGTGTCGGGGTCGACCTCGACGCGCGGCCGGGCGTCGTTCTCGCGCATGTCGGCCTTGGTGACGCCGCGGGTGTTCTTGATCGGAACGAACTCCTTGTCCAGGCCGAGGCGTTCGGGCAGGCCGTCCTCGATCGCCGCTTCGGCGACGAAGTTGCACGAGCCGGCGGTCGCGGCCTTGCCGAGCGCCCCGAACATGGGGCGGGGCAGCACCGGCTGCGGGGTGGGGATGGAGGCGTTGGCGTCGCCCATCTGCGCATATGCGATCTGCCCGCCCTTGATGACGAGCTGCGGTCGGACGCCGAAGAACGCCGGTTCCCAGAGCACGAGATCGGCGAGCTTGCCGGTTTCCACCGAGCCGATCTGGTGGTCGAGGCCCTGGGCGACGGCCGGGTTGATCGTGTACTTGGCGATATAGCGGCGCGCCCGGCGGTTGTCGGCGCGGCCGTCTCCGGGCAGGGCCCCGCGGGCCCGCTTCATCACATGCGCGGTCTGCCAGGTGCGCATCACCACTTCGCCGATGCGGCCCATGGCCTGGGAGTCGGAGGAGATGATCGAGATCGCCCCGAGGTCGTGCAGGACGTCCTCCGCGGCGATGGTGGACGGCCGGATGCGGGACTCGGCGAAGGCGAGGTCCTCGGGGACGGCCGGGTTGAGGTGGTGGCAGACCATCAGCATGTCGAGGTGTTCCTCGATGGTGTTGACGGTGTGCGGCCGGGTGGGGTTGGTGGAGCTGGGCAGCACATGCGGCTCGGAGACCACGGTGATGATGTCCGGGGCGTGTCCGCCGCCCGCGCCTTCGGTGTGGTACGCGTGGATGGTGCGGCCGGCGATGGCGGCGAGCGTGTCGCCGACGAATCCTGCTTCGTTGAGGGTGTCGGTGTGGACGGCGAGCTGGACGCCGGTCTCCTCGCAGACGCCGAGGCAGGCGTCGATGACGGCCGGGGTGGCGCCCCAGTCCTCATGGATCTTGAATCCGAGTGCGCCGCCGCGCAGTTGGGAGTGCAGGGCCTCGCGGGACATCGTGTTGCCCTTGCCGAGCAGTCCGATGTTGACGGGGTACGCCTCCAGTGCGCCGAGCATCCGCCCGATGTGCCAGGGACCCGGGGTGACGGTGGTGGCCTTGGTGCCTTCCGCCGGTCCGGTGCCGCCGCCGACGAGGGTGGTGATGCCGCCGGCCAGGGCTTCGTCGACGAGTGTGGGTGAGATGAAGTGGACATGGGCGTCGATCGCGCCCGCAGTGAGGATCTTGCCGTTGCCCGAGATGACTTCGGTCTCGGGGCCGATGACGAGGTCGGGGCTGACGCCGTCCATGGTGTCCGGGTTGCCTGCCTTGCCGATGCCGGCGATGCGGCCGTCGCGGATGCCGACGTCCGCCTTGACGATGCCCCAGTGGTCGAGGACGACCACACCGGTGATCACCGTGTCGGGGGCGCCGTCGGCCCGTGTTGCACGGGACTGTCCCATGGACTCGCGGATGACCTTGCCGCCGCCGAACACGGCCTCGTCACCGGCGCGTCCGGGGCCGCCGGAGCGGTCCTCCTCGATTTCGACGAGCAGGTCGGTGTCGGCGAGCCGGATGCGGTCGCCGGCCGTGGGTCCGAAGAGATCCGCGTAGACCGCGCGGTCGAGCTCAGTCATCGAGACCGCCTCCGGTCTCCCCGCGCAGTCCGGGGACGGTGCGCCGGCCGGCGAGGGGGACGAGTTCGACGTCGACGGGGACGCCCGGCTCAAAGCGGACGGCGGTGCCGGCTGCGATGTTCAGCCGGGTGCCGCGGGCGGCGGCGCGGTCGAAGTCGAGGCCGGGGTTGGCCTCGGCGAAGTGGTAGTGGGAGCCGACCTGGATGGGCCGGTCGGCGGCGTTGAGGACCGTGAGCCGGGTGATCGGGCGGCCCTCGTTGACGGCGATGCGCCCTTCGCCGTACAGGATCTCTCCGGGGATCATCAGCGGCCTCCCTCAAACGATCGGGTCATGGACGGTGACCAGCTTGGTGCCGTCGGGGAAGGTGGCTTCGACCTGCACGTCGTGGATCATCTCCGGGATGCCGTCCATGACGTCGTCGCGGGTGAGCACCTTCCGCCCGGAGGCCATCAGCTCGGCGACGGTGCGGCCGTCCCGGGCCCCTTCGAGGATGTGCGAGGTGATCAGGGCGACGGCCTCGGGGTGGTTCAGGCGGACTCCGCGGGCCTTGCGCTTCTCCGCGACGTCCGCCGCCACATGGATCAGCAGTCGTTCCTGTTCGTGCGGGGTCAGTTGCACCAGTCCACCTCACTGTTCACGGGCCCGGACGGACGAGGTCCGGGCGCAGCGGGACCCTAGCCGACGTGAGAGCGGTCTTTGCCTGGACACGGGCGACTGCGGGCCGGCGGTTGAACGTTAGGCGGCAAGTTTTTCCGGCGCGTTAACTGATCTTGGGTTGCAGCAGGTCCGGGGGGTGGAGGCGGCACTGGACTGCCGTGGTCACTCTCCGCGGAGCGGGTCGCGACGCCGGGCGGTGAGGCCGAACCGGGGCTGTTCGCCGGGAGCGGACGGGGGCGTGCCCAGCGAGGAGACCGACGGGACGGCCGGCTCGTCGCCCGCTTCGGCCGACTGCTCCAGACGCTCCAGGTCAGCGGCCGAGACCAGGGCGACCAGCGGCTTGCCGTGCCGGGTCACCACCACTCGCTCACCGCCGTAGACAACACGGTTGATCAGGTCGGCGAGCTCCGCCCTGGCTTGCGTCACCGGAATCTCGTAGGCCATGGCCCCATCATAACGGCCTGTACGTCCTGTACATTTTTTACAGAACGATGTGCCGATCCACGTCGAGGAGATGAGTCACGTCATGAACCGCCCCGCCGCCCGCCATGTCGTCCCGGAGTTCACCGAGCGCACAAGCCCGGGCACCCGGACGCTCGACCCGTACGCGAAGCTGCTCGAGGAGCGGATCGTCCTCCTGGGGACCGATGTCGACGACATCGCAGCCAACGACGTGATCGCCCAGCTGCTTCACCTGGAGCACGCGGCTCCCGACCGGGATGTCTCCCTCTACATCAACTCGCCCGGCGGCTCCACGAGCGCCATGTCCGCGATCTACGACACGATGCAGACCATCACCTGCGACGTGGAGACGACCTGCATCGGGCAGGCGGCGTCGACCGCCGCCGTGCTGCTGGCCGCCGGCGCGCCCGGGAAGCGGTTGGCGCTGCCGGGAGCGCGGGTCCTGATGCGGCAGCCCGCCCACGAGGAGCCGTTGCGCGGCCGACCGTCCGATCTGGAGATCCACACCCGTGAGTTGCTGCGGCTGCGCGAACAGATCGCGGGGATGCTGGTGCGGCACACCGGGCAGAGCGCGGAGCGGATCGCCGCCGACCTGGAGCGGGACACGGTGCTCGATGCCGCCGGAGCGAAGGAGTACGGCCTGGTCGACCATGTGATCACGGGCCGCAAGGCGTCGCCCGCCGCCGACTCCAGGTGAGGCGGCCGTGCTTCCCCCTGAACTGCCCCCGCTGCCCGCGCTCACGCGGGCCGAGGCCCAGGTCGTCGACGCCTACCTCGACCTGGTCGACCTGGTCGGCCGCAGCAACCCCGCCCGCTGCACACACACCTACGGCGCACTGCGGGCGGCGCAGGCGCTGGCCGGGCGGGCGACGGCGCTGAAGGACGCTCTGACGCTGATGCATCTGCGCGGCGAGAGCGAACTGCACACGGCCACACTCGCCGAAGCCCTGCGACTGCTGGACGGCGATCGCCGGACCCGCCGGGTCACCGTGCCTCCGCCGTCAGCGCGTTGACGGTATGCCGGCCGCTGTCAACCGCCGACCGGGTATCACGATTCCTCCCCCATTCGGCCCAGGCGAATCCCGTACGCATGTACGAAGCGAGCCTCCGGAAGCGGATCGCACATCTAGCCGAATGTCGTGCTCCGACGCTGGTACGGCTGCCGGGAAGCAGCAAGCGACCAACCCCGCCCAGAGGCCCGCCCCCCGAACGGATCAACCATGAAACAGAAACGCAAACAGCCGTTTCTGCCAACAAATCAGGCATTCCACACGCCAAGATCCGATGGACGACAAGCCCCCGCCATCGGGACGGGGCGGTCCGGAGCGGACGCCGAGTCCTGCCGCCGCACCGGATGCCTGGTCGACAGCAATGGATCGGCAGGAGTGGAGGACCCGAGCAGCACACGGGACGGCCGCCGCCCCATCTGGCCGCCCGAGGGGTCGGGCCGCTTCGGCGGCCGGGCGGCCGCGTCGCCCGCACCCGACGGGTCATCCTTACCGGCGGCTGACGAAGGGGTCGCGTATGAACGCGCAGATTCGCATCCCGTTTCCCTGCCCCCGCACCTCACGCATGTCCCGGCCTTCACGGCTCTCCCGCACGTCCCGGATGACCCGCGTGGTCGCGGTGTCGGCCCTGACCTTCATCGCGTTCGGCGGGTCCCTGCTGGCTCCGAGCGCCGCGCCGGAGGCGCACGCCGCCGCCCACGCCGCCAAGGCGCTCCATGTGGCGGCCTCGAAGAAGGGCTCCCCTTACCAGTACGGGGCCGCGGGACCGCACCGCTTCGACTGCTCGGGGCTGACGCTGTACTCGTACAGGAAGGCGGGCAAGAAACTGCCCCGCACGGCGCAGCAGCAGTACAACCGGACCAGCAGGATCTCGGCCCGCTCGCGCAGGCAGGGCGATCTGGTCTTCTTCCACTCCGGCAGCCGCGTCTACCACGTCGGGATCTACGCCGGGCGAGGGCGGATCTGGCACTCCCCCAAGTCCGGTTCCGTGGTCAGCCTGCAGAAGATCTGGACAAAGCGCGTCTCCTACGGCCGGGTGCGCTGACACCTGACACCTGACACCTGACGCCTGACGCCCATGGGCGGCGCCTCATCACGGCGCCCTCGCCGCGGCGGCCGGCCCACGCGCCGCTCGGCTCACGCGGCGTCGACGGGGGCGGCGGTCGCGCGCGTCGGCAGGGGGCCCGGCCGGCTCGTGCCGCGGTCAGCTCCTGAGCGGCGCCGCCACGCCCGCCCACGGCAGTGCGATCCAGACCGTCTTGCCGCCCTCGGAGGTTGGGGTGACCGAGAGCTGGCCGCCGTACTCCGCCGTGAGGGTGCGGATGATGACCATTCCTCGGCCGTTGTCCTGCCGTACGGCCGCGGGCAGCCTCTGCGGCCAGCGCGGATGGCTGTCGGTGACGCCGATCCGCAGTTTCTCGTCGCGCTCCAGCCGGATGTCCACGGTGAAGGTGGGCGACTGGCCGAAGGTGTGCTGCACGGCGTTGGTGGCGAGTTCCGAGACGATCAGCCGTACGGTGTCGACGGCTTCCGCCTCTTCCGGCAGTCCCCATTCGGAGACGACGTCGGTGACATACCGCCGGGCGACGGAGACCGAAGCCGGATCGCTCGGCAGAGTGATGGATGCTTCCTGGTGGTCTGCCATGGCGACACTGTCCCTTTCCCACCGGGGCCGGGCTCCGACTCGTAGCGGATCAACACGAGGACGGCCACGGATTGCGGTATACGGCCAGACTGCCACTTGTCATGCCATCAGGTGCGACGATCCACCAAGATATGCATATATCTGTCGCTCGATACGGTGAACTCTGCGACGGAAGACCGTATTTGGGCGCACACTCAGGGACGCGACCGGCTCTTTGAGCCATGAGCGCCATGAGCGCCAAGTGCCCTGAGCGGCGAGGAGGAGCGCCTGATGAGACAGGGTCCAGCGGTGCGCCGCCGCCAACTCGGGGAGGAGCTGCGGGGGCTGCGGCAGACCGCCGGCCTCACCAGCCGCGAGGCCGCCCGGCTCGCCGGCTGGCACCAGTCGAAGGTGAGCAGGATCGAGACCGGCGCCAGCGGGGTCAGGGCGACCGATGTGACGCTGCTGCTGGATGTGTACGGGGTCGGCGACGCCCGGCGGCGTACGCTGCTGAAGACCCTGGCCGGCGCGGCGGCGGACGGCGGCGGCAGCGGCTGGTGGCACGCCTACCGAGGGCTGCTGCCCGCGGAGTACCGGGACTTCATCTCGCTGGAGTCGCAGGCGAGTACGGCCCGCACACTGGAGACCTGTGTTGTGCCGGGTCTGATGCAGACGGCGGACTATGCCCGTGCGGTGACCCGGGCGACGCTTGACCGGCTGCCCGCTGCGACGGTGAACTCCCTGGTGGAGGTGCGGATCGCCCGTCAGTCGGTGCTGTGCACCGAGCGGCCGCTGGCGCTCAGCGCGGTGCTCGACGAGGCGGTGCTGCGCCGGGAGGTGGGCGGACGGGCGGTGATGCGCGCACAGCTGCGGCGGCTGGCGGAGCTGGCCCAACTGCCCTGCGTCCGGCTGCAGGTGGTGCCCTTTGCGACCGGCGGCTATGCGGGACTCGCGGGACCTTTCGTCATCTTCTCCTTTCCGAACATTTCTGATCTGAATGTGGTCGTAATAGACCACTTGACGAGTAGCCTCTGCCTTGAACGGAAAGAAGACCTCGAGGTGTACAGCGGCGCCTTCAGCGCGATGCAGGCGCGCGCCCTCTCTCCTGAGGACACCTTGGAGCTCATCGGACGGATCATCGTCGATCCGTGAGCCACTGCGGAGAACGATCCGTACAGCCCGATGGACGACCACTGCCGCCGAGTCGCCCCCGGCTCGACGCCGTTCAGGCCCTCACCCCAAGGAGGCACCCCCGATGCCCGACATGCCGGAAAGTCTTCCGAAACGCGCCCTGACCTGGCGGCGCAGCAGCCGCAGCGTGGCGAAAGGCAACTGCGTCGAGGCGGCCAGGCTGCCCGACGCCTCGCTGGCCGTCAGGGACTCCAAGGACGTCTCACTCCGTCCGCTGCGGGTCTCCTCCCCCGCCTGGGAGCGGTTTCTCGCCGCTCTCGGCGAGGGCGGAGTCAGCTGACCGGAGCCGTCCCCACGATGGTGGCGACGGCCCGCTCCACCTGCTGATCCGTCAGATCGGCGCGGGCCGTCAGCCTGATGCGTGAAATGCCGTCCGGCACGGACGGCGGACGGAAGCATCCCACCGCAAGCCCGGCCGCGCGGCAGTCGGCCGCCCAGCGCACGGCGGCCTCGGGAGAGGGCGCGTGCACGGAGACGACCGCCGCGTCCGGCCGGGCTGCGGTGAACCCCTCGCCGGTCAGCCGCCGGTGCAGCGTCCGGGCGAGGGCGCGGGTCCTGGCCGGCAGGGCGGGTTCCCGGCGCAGCACGCGCAGCGCGGCCAGCGCCCCACCCGCCGCTGCCGGGGCGAGCCCGGTGTCGAAGATAAAGCTGCGGGCGGTGTTGACCAGGTGGTCGATCACCCGGGCCGGGCCGAGTACCGCACCGCCCTGGCTGCCCAGGGACTTGGAGAGCGTCACCGTGGCGACCACGCCCGAGCGGCCGGCGAGCCCGGCGGAGTGCAGGGCGCCCCGTCCGCCGTCGCCGAGGACGCCGAGGCCGTGGGCGTCGTCCACCAGCAGCCCGGCGCCCGCCTCCGCGCAGACCTCCGCCAGCGCGGTCAGCGGGGCCGCGTCGCCGTCCACGGAGAACACCGAGTCGGTGACGGTCACCGCGCGCCGTCCCGGGTGCGCTTCAAGGGTCTTGCGTACGGCGTCGACGTCCGCGTGCGCGACCACCGCGGTCTCGGCCCGGGACAGCCGGCAGCCGTCGACGATCGAGGCGTGGTTGCCCGCGTCGGAGACGATCAGCGCCTCACGGCCGCTGAGCGCGGTGACGGCGGCGAGGTTGGCGGCGTACCCGGACGACAGCACCAGCGCCGCCTCGAAACCGCAGAACGCGGCCAGCTCCCGCTCCAGCTCCGCGTGCAGGGCGGTGCTGCCGGTGACCAGTCTGGAGCCGGTGGCGCCCGCGCCCCAGGTCCTGGCGGCCGCCGCGGCCGCCTCGGTCACCTCGGGGCGGCGCGTCAGCCCCAGATAGTCGTTGCCCGCGAGATCGACCGGCCCGCCGTCGGCTCCACGCGGCCGGAGCGTGCGCACCAGCCCGGCCCGTTCACGGCGGCGCGAGGCGTCGTCGATCCAGTCGAAAGGATCCTTCGGCATGGTGGTCCGGTCCTTTTGTAGGCAGCGCACAGACCCTAACCGGGGTCGCTCGAGGAGCGGATGTGGCCATACACACACCTCTAAGATGCTCCGTTGTGGGGTTCCTCCTTGGCCGCGGCGTGTGCGGTACGTCAGGATCTGCGCCATGGACCTGCTGAACACGCTGGTGGAGAAGGGGCTGCGGCGCGAGCTGCCGACCCGTGACGAGGCGCTCGCCGTGCTGGCGAGCTCCGACGACGAGCTGCTCGACGTGGTGGCCGCGGCCGGAAAGGTGCGGCGGAAGTGGTTCGGGCGGCGGGTGAAGCTCAACTATCTGGTCAATCTCAAGTCCGGGCTGTGTCCGGAGGACTGCTCCTACTGCTCCCAGCGGCTCGGGTCCAAGGCGGAGATCCTCAAGTACACCTGGCTCAAGCCGGACGAGGCGTCCGAGGCTGCGGCGGCCGGGGTGGCCGGCGGCGCCAAGCGGGTCTGCCTTGTGGCGAGCGGCCGCGGGCCGACGGACCGCGACGTCGACCGGGTGTCGCAGACCATCGAGGCGATCAAGGAGCAGAACGAGGGCGTCGAGGTGTGCGCCTGCCTCGGGCTGCTCTCCGAGGGGCAGGCGGAGCGGCTGCGGGCCGCGGGCGCGGATGCGTACAACCACAACCTGAACACCTCTGAGGCGACATACGGGGACATCACCACCACCCATACCTACGCCGACCGGGTGGAGACTGTGCAGCAGGCCCAGCAGGCGGGTCTTTCGGCGTGCTCCGGTCTCATCGCGGGCATGGGCGAGAGCGACGAGGACCTCGTCGACGTGGTGTTCGCGCTGCGCGAGCTGGACCCCGACTCGGTGCCGGTGAACTTCCTCATCCCCTTCGAGGGCACTCCGCTGGCCAAGGAGTGGCACCTCACTCCGCAGCGGTGCCTGCGGATTCTCGCCATGGCCCGCTTCGTCTGCCCCGATGTGGAGGTGCGGCTCGCGGGCGGTCGCGAGGTGCATCTGCGCTCGATGCAGCCGCTGGCGCTGCACCTGGTCAACTCGATCTTCCTCGGCGACTATCTGACGAGCGAGGGCCAGGCCGGCAAGGCCGACCTGGAGATGATCGCGGACGCGGGCTTCGAGGTGGAGGGCGCGGGGACGACCACGCTGCCGGGGCACCGGGTGCACGAGGAGGGCGGCGGCTGCGGCTCGGTGTGCTCAGCTGAGCCGTCCGCCGCCGCGGGGGCGGACGCGGAGCAGTCGGCCGCCCGGACGGATCTGGTGGCCGTGCGCCGCCGCGGCGCCGGCACGGACCTCGCGCCCAATGCCTGAGCCGCTGTCACCCGGCGAGCTGCTCGCACTGGACCGGGCGCACGTCTGGCACCCGTACGGCCCCATGCCGGGCCGTACGGACCCGCTGGTGGTGCAGTCGGCGTCCGGTGTCCGGCTGCGGCTGGCAGAACCCGTCCACGGCCGAAGCGAACTGATCGACGGCATGTCGTCGTGGTGGTCCGCGATCCACGGCTACAACCACCCGGTGCTCAACGAGGCGGCGCGCGGCCAGCTGGAGCGGATGAGCCATGTGATGTTCGGCGGGCTCACCCATGAGCCGGCCGTGCGGCTGGCCGCCCGGCTGGTCGAGATCACCCCGGAGCCGCTGGAGCATGTCTTCCTCTGCGACTCGGGGTCGGTCTCCGTCGAGGTCGCGGTCAAGATGTGTCTGCAGCACTGGCGTTCGCTGCGGCGGCCGGCGAAGCGGCGGTTGCTGACCTGGCGCGGCGGCTACCACGGCGACACCTGGCAGCCGATGTCGGTCTGCGACCCCGACGGCGGGATGCACGGCCTGTGGTCGGGCGTGCTGCCGGAGCAGATCTTCGCGGACGCGCCGCCGGCGGAGTACGACCCCGGGTACGCCGACGCGCTGCGCGCGCTGATCGCCCGCCATGCGGAGGAACTGGCCGCGGTGATCGTGGAGCCGGTGGTGCAGGGCGCGGGCGGGATGCGGTTCTGCTCCCCCGCGTATCTGCGGGTCCTGCGGGAGGCGTGCGACGCGCATGACGTGCTGCTCGTGTTCGACGAGATCGCGACGGGCTTCGGGCGCACCGGCGAGCTGTTCGCCGCGGAGCACGCCGGCGTCAGCCCCGATGTGCTGTGCCTCGGCAAGGCGCTCACCGGCGGCTATCTGACGATGGCGGCGACGCTGTGCACCCCGAGGGTGGCCGAGGGCATCTCGCGCGGCGAGGTCCCCGTGCTGGCGCACGGCCCCACGTTCATGGGCAACCCGCTGGCGTCCGCGGTCGCCTGCGCCTCGATCGATCTGCTGCTCGCCCAGGACTGGCGTCAGGAGGTCAAGCGCATCGAGGCGGCGCTGCGGGACGAGCTCGCCGCGGCGCGGGACATTCCGGGTGTACGGGATGTGCGTGTGCTGGGTGCGATCGGCGTCGTGCAGTTGGACCACGAGGTCGACATGGCGGCGGCGACTCGGGCCGCGGTGGGCGAGGGGGTGTGGCTTCGGCCGTTCCGGGACCTGGTCTACACGATGCCGCCGTATGTGACGGGTGATGAGGATGTGGCCCGGATCGCGGCGGGGGTGGGGGCTGCGGCCGCGGCGGGGTGACATCCGGGTCGGGGCCCCGAGCACCCCGGGTGTTGTCCCGCCCGGGCGGCGCCGCCCGCGGGTGTTTCCGCCGCACCGGGTGGGGTGCGTCCAGCGCCGAGTGGCTGGTCGGCGGCCCGCCGACCATGCGATTGGCGATACACACCCTCGAAATCGGGACACTAGGGGCGTACGGGCACTGAGGTGAGGGAAACGCGTATGGGAATCGTCGTCGTCACGGGGACCGGGACCGAGATCGGGAAGACCGTGGTCACCGCGGGGCTCGCCGCGCTCGCGTGGGCCCAGGGGCGCAGCGTCGCCGTGGTGAAGCCCGCGCAGACCGGTCTGGCGCCGGGCGAGCCGGGCGACGCCCAGGAGGCCGCGCGGCTCGCCGGGGATGTGGCGGCCGTGGAGCTCGCCCGGTTTCCGGAGCCGCTGGCGCCCGCGACCGCCGCGCGGCGTGCCGGTGCGGAGCCCGTGCGCCCCGAGCGGGCGGCCGCCGCGGCCGCGGAACTCGCGGAGCGGTACGACCTGGTGCTGGTGGAGGGCGCGGGCGGGCTGCTGGTGCGGTTCGACGACGACGGCGGCACCCTCGCCGACGTGGCCGGGCTGCTCGACGCACCGGTGCTGATCGTCGCAAGCGCCGGTCTCGGCACGCTCAATGCGACCGCGCTGACCGCGGAGGCCCTGCGCACACGGCGGTTGGAGCCACTGGGCGTGGTGATCGGCAGCTGGCCCGCAGAGCCCGACCTCGCATCGCGGTGCAATCTCGCCGATCTGCCCCAGACGGCCGGCGTGCCGCTGCTCGGCGCGGTGCCGGAGGGCGCCGGCGCCCTGCCGGCGAAAGAGTTCCGCGCCCAGGCCGTGCACTGGCTCGCGCCGCAGCTCGGCGGGGACTGGGCGGGCCCCGGCGCGGGTGGGCCCGGCCCCGTACGCTGATCCGATGCGCACCGCACGGATCGACGAGATCGTCTTTGACTGCCATGAGCCGGCGCGTCTGGTCCGCTTCTGGGCCGCCCTGCTCGGAGGCGACCCGGTCGACCGGGGACCCGACTGGTCGTATGTCGACGCTCCCGGCTTCGCCCGCGTCGCCTTCCAGCGCGTCCCGGAAGCGAAGTCCGTCAAGAACCGGCTCCATCTGGATCTGGACGCGGGCGACGTCGACACGGCGGCGGACGAGGCGGGGCGGCTCGGCGCACGGCGCGTGGGAACGGTCGTGACCGATGAACAGGGCAGCTTCCAGGTCATGCGGGACCCCGAAGGGAACGAGTTCTGCTTTGTCGGCGTCGCAGCAGGCTGACATCGGCCGTACCGGGGGGAGAATGGCGGTGACGTCCCGCCGCCGTCCCCAGGAGGTCCGCGATGTTGCCGCGCAGCTCGAAGGTGCCCCGGGACTCGGTTCACCATCCCGTCTTCGCCCGCTTCTACGCCAGGTGGAGTGTGACGGCCGACGAGAAGGGCGGGGTCGCGGCCTACCGGCGTGAGCTGCTCGCCGGTCTTTCAGGCCGGGTCATCGAGATCGGCGCGGGCAACGGCCTGAACTTCGCGTACTACCCGGCGGCCGTCAGCGAGGTCGTCGCGCTGGAACCGGAGCGCTTCCTGCGGAAGTTGGCGGTCGAGGCGGCCGTGCACTCCGAGGTGCCGGTGGATGTGGTGCCGGGTGCGGCGGAGGCGATTCCGGTGAAGAGCGAGGCGTTCGACGCGGCCGTGGTGTCACTGGTGCTGTGTACGGTGCGGGACGCGCCGCGGGCACTGGGCGAGCTCCGGCGCGTGCTGCGCCCCGGCGGCGAACTGCGGTTCTTCGAGCATGTCCTGGCCCCGGGGCGTGGACTGGCGGGATGCCAGCGAGCGCTGGACCGTACGGTGTGGCCGCTGCTCTTCGGGGGCTGTCACACGGCGCGGGACTCGGTCGCCGCGATCGAGGCGGCGGGCTTTGAACTGGGGAGCTGGCGCAGGTTCCGGGTGCCGGAGTCAGGCCCGCGCCTGCCCACGTCCCCCTGCGTCCTGGGCACGGCCCGACGCCCCCTGTCGGACGCGGACGACTGAGATCGGGACTGCGCGGCTCCTGGCCGCCGGCTCCCGGCTCCCGGCTTCTGCCTCCCGGCTCCCGGCTCCCGGCTTCTGCCTCCCGGCTCACGCTGCGGGCGCTGCGGATTCCCTGCTCCCGGACCCCCTGCTCCGAGGCCCCGTCACAGAGTCCAGCGGCGTCACAGAGTCCATCGGCGCAGCTGCTTCGCGATCGCACGGACGTCCGCATGGTCGTCCTTGATCAGCCGGGCCAGGTCTCTGACCTGTTCGGGGGAGGTGGCGACCTTCAGGCCGGAGGCCACGAGATAGCCGTACGCCACGGCGCAGGCGAACATCGCGTTCGAGTGCTCCAGCGCCGGCACATGCAGCAGGAGCTGCAGCAGGGCCGCGGCCCGCACATAGGGGTCCGCGTAGACCTGCACGCCGAATATCTCCGCCTCGTGCCGGCTGACCGCCGCGACAAGGGCGCCCCAGTCGACGACCTGCGGATCGCCGGGCGTCTTGTGCTCGGCGATCATCAGCAGCCAGGCGAGGTCGATCCGCAGGCTCACCGCCGGCCGGGCCGGCCGCCCTCGCCGGGGCCGCCGTGCCGCGCCGTGCCGCCGAACTCCTCGGCGAAGACGGACTCGTACTGCTTCATGAAGTCAGCCGCCGCCTCGACGAAGGTACGTCCCGCCTCGCCCGCGTCCTGCTGGACGAGCTCCTCGATATAGCGGTTCACGCTGATGCCGCGCTGCGTCGCCCGCTCCCGGGCGGCGGCCGCGGTCGTCTCGTCCACACGCACGTTCAGCTGTGTCTTGGCCACGGTCACACGCTAGCGCGCAGACGCTAGCACCCGCAAGAGGTCGCGTATGGCAGTTCGACCGCTCCGGGCCTCCTACGCGCATTTCCTCCTTCCCTGCCGGACCATGGGACGGAGGTGACCCGATGACCGAAGTGCTCCTGCTGTTGACAGCGGTGCTGCTCGCGCTGGCGTGCGGGGCGTTCGTCGCGGCGGAGTTCTCCCTCACCACGGTCGAGCGCGGCGATCTGGAGCGGGCGGTCGAGCGCGGCGAGCGGGGCGCGGCCGGGGCGCTCAAAGCCGTTCGGAGTCTCACCTTCCAGCTATCCGGGGCGCAGCTCGGCATCACGGTCACCAATCTGGTGGTCGGCATGCTCGCCGAGCCGTCGGTCGCCCGGCTGATCCGGGGGCCGATCGAGGCGCTCGGCGCGTCGAGCTCCGTGGCCTCCTCCCTCGCACTGGTCATCGGCACGGCGCTGTCCACGGTCGTCCTGATGGTCGTCGGCGAGCTGGTCCCGAAGAACTGGGCGATCTCCTCGCCACTTGCGGTCGCCAAGGCGGTGGCGCCTCCGCACCGGGTCTTCACCGCCGCCTTCCGCCCGCTGATCGGCCATCTCAACAACGAGGCGAACCGGATCGTGCGGCGACTCGGCATGGAGCCGACGGAGGAGCTGGCCTTTGCGCGCAGCCCGCAGGAGCTGATCGCCCTGGCCCGCCACTCCGCCCGGCAGGGCGCGCTGGAGGCGGACACCGCGGAGCTGTTCGTCCGCACCCTGAGCCTGCCGGAGCTGACCGCGGAGAATGTGATGACCCCGCGGGTGCAGGTCACGGCACTTGAGGCGACGGCCACGGCGGAGGACGTCGCCAATGCGACGCGCGCCACCGGGCTGTCCCGCTTCCCGGTCTACCGGGGCAGCCTCGACACGGTCGTGGGGGTCGCCCACATCCGGGATGTGCTGGCGGTGCCCGCCGCCGAACGGATCCGGCACGGGGTCTCGGAGCTGCTGCGCGAGGCGGTCCTCGTGCCCGCCTCGCTGTCGGTGGACCGGCTGCTGGACCGGCTCTCGGGGCGCTCCTCCATCGCAGTCGTCGTCGACGAGTACGGCGGCACGGCGGGGGTGGTGACCCTGGAGGACATCGTCGAGGAGGTCGTGGGGGAGGTACGGGACGAGCACGATCCGCACGAGACGCCGGACCTGGCGGCGGCGGGCGAGGACGCGGACGGCAGGGCGCTGTGGTCGGCGGACGGCGCGGCGCGCATGGACCAGCTGGAGCGGATCGGGCTGTCCGTGCCGGAAGGGCCGTACGAGACGGTGGCCGGGCTGATCGCCACGATGCTGGGGCGCATCCCCGAGGAGGGCGACGCGGTCGAGCTCGCCGGCTGGCGGCTCGAGGTGGCCGACGCCTCGGGCCGCCGCGCGGCCGGCGTGCTGCTGCATGCGCCGGCGGGCTACCGCCGCGGCGATCGGGGGGCCGGTGAAGGCGGGGACCGGGGGGACGGTGGGGGCGGGGACCGGGGGGACGGACCATGGTGATCGTCATTCAGCTCGGCATCGGTCTGCTCACCCTGGTGGTGAACGCCTTCTTCGTCGGAGCGGAGTTCGCACTGATCTCCGTCCGGCGCAGTCAGATCGAACCGGCCGCCGAGGCCGGAGACCGCAGGGCCCGCAGTGTGCTGTGGGGCCTTGAGCATGTCTCCGCACTGCTGGCGGCCGCCCAGCTCGGCATCACGCTCAGCACCCTGGTGCTCGGCATCGTCGCCGAGCCCGCCATCGCCCATCTGCTGGAGCCGCTGTTCGACGCGCTGGGCGTGCCGCACGGCCTGATCCATCCCATCGCCTTCGTCATCGCGCTGACGGTGGCGACGTATCTGCACATGCTGCTCGGCGAGATGGT
This sequence comes from Streptomyces chengmaiensis, assembly GCF_029846775.1. Lineage (NCBI taxonomy): Bacteria > Bacillati > Actinomycetota > Actinomycetes > Kitasatosporales > Streptomycetaceae > Streptomyces > Streptomyces chengmaiensis. The sequence continues at coordinate 57,353 of NZ_JARWBG010000020.1, read as the reverse complement.
CCCCAAGAACATCGCGCTCGCCGAACCCCAGCGGTCGGTGCTGCTGCTCGGCCCGCCGCTGGTCGCCCTGGCACGGGCGCTGCGGCCGGTGATCTTCACGGTGAACGCGTTCGCCAACGCGCTGCTGAAGCTGTTGCGTGTGGAGCCCAGGGACGAGGTCGCGGCAGCGTTCTCCGACGACCAGCTGGTCGGGCTGGTGCAGGACGCGGGTGAGGCCGGGCTGCTCGACGACCGTGCGGCCGAACGGCTGCGGGACGCCCTGGAGCTGGGCCGGCGGCCGGTGCGGGAGGTCGCCTCGCCGATGGAGGAGGTGGTCTCCGCACCGGCGGGGACCACACCGGCGCAGCTGGAGGCGCTGTCGGCCCGGTTCGGCTTCTCCCGCTTCCCGGTGGTGGACGCGGACCGGCGGATCCTGGGCTATCTGCATGTGAAGGACGCCCTGGACGCCCCGGGGCGGGACGCGCCGTTCCCGGTGTCGGCGCTGCGGCCGGTGGCCCGGGTGCGGGGGTCCACCCCGCTGGACGATGTGCTGACGGCGATGCGGCGCAGCCGTACGCATCTGGCGGCGGTGCTCGACGAGAAGGGCCGGCCGCAGGGGCTGGTGACGATGGAGGACGTGCTGCGCGAACTGGTGGGGCGTCCCGGCTGACCTTCCGATCCTCTCGGGCGCGACGGCCGAGGGGCCTACGGAGCCCCTGGACATACCGAGCGGTATGATCGGCCCGCCATGGAGATGACCGACAAGCCGGCTGACCGGTACACGAGCTTTGTCGCGATAGGCGACTCCTTCACGGAAGGGATGTCGGACCTGCTGCCGGACGGCGCCTACCGCGGATGGGCGGACGTCCTGGCGGCCCGCCTCGCCGCCCGCGCCCCCGGCTTCCGGTATGCGAACCTCGCCGTCCGGGGCAAGCTCATCGGGCAGATCGTCGACGAGCAGGTGGACCGGGCCGCGGCCATGCAGCCGGATGTGATCACCCTGGTGGGCGGACTGAACGACGCCTTGCGCCCCACGTGCGACATGGGTCGGGTGCGGGCACTGCTCGAGCAGGCGGCGGAGCGGCTCGCGCCGAACTGCCGGCGGCTGGTGCTGATGCGCAGCCCCGGCCGTCGCGGCCCTGTGATGGAACGCTTCCGCCCCCGCATGGAGGAGCTGTTCACCCATGTGGAGACGGTGGCCGCGCGACACGGCGCGCTGGTCGCGGACCTGTACGGGGCCGAGGTCCTGGGCGATCAGCGGATGTGGGACGCGGACCGGCTGCATCTGACGGCCGAGGGGCACCGCAGGGTCGCCGAGGCCGTGTGGCAGACGCTCGGCCTCGAGGCCGAGGAGGACTGGCGCGCCCCGCTGCCGCCCGCGGTGCGCCCCTCCTGGACGGCCCGGCGGATCGAGGATGTGCGGTTCGCCCGCCGCCATCTGGGCCCCTGGGTCGGGCGTCGGCTGACCGGGCGCTCCTCGGGTGACGGCCGCCCGCCCAAGCGCCCGGACCTGCTGCCGTACGAGCCCGGGGCCGCCTGAGGACAAAGTCTCCGGCCCGCGCGCGCCTCGCTGCGAACGCACGGCCTCGCCGCCTCGCTGCGAACGCACGGCCCTCGCCCGCCTCATGACGGCATACGGCCCTCGTAGCAACGCACAACCGGGACCGTGGCGCTGGCCTGCACAAACCGCCAGTAGACTCTGTGCACGTGACTGCCTCGTCTGCGAAGCCCCGCATCCCGAACGTCCTCGCCGGCCGCTACGCCTCCACGGAGCTTGCCGCCCTGTGGTCCCCCGAGCAGAAGGTCAAGCTGGAGCGCCGACTCTGGCTGGCGGTGCTGCGCGCTCAGCAGGACCTCGGCATCGAGGTGCCCGACGCGGCCCTCGCCGACTACGAGCGCGTGCTCGACCAGGTCGACCTCGCGTCCATCGCCGAGCGTGAGAAGGTCACCCGGCACGATGTGAAGGCGCGCATCGAGGAGTTCAACGCACTCGCGGGCCATGAGCATGTGCACAAGGGCATGACCTCCCGCGATCTGACGGAGAACGTGGAGCAGCTGCAGATCCGGCTCTCGCTGGAGCTGATGCGCGACCGCGCGGTGGCGGTGCTGGCGCGGCTGGGCCGGCTCTCCGGGGAGTACGCGGAGCTGGTCATGGCCGGGCGCTCGCACAATGTGGCCGCGCAGGCCACGACGCTCGGCAAGCGTTTCGCGACGGCGGCGGACGAGCTGCTCGTCGCCTGCGGACGTCTCGAGGACCTGCTCGGCCGCTACCCGCTGCGCGGCATCAAGGGGCCTGTGGGCACCGCGCAGGACATGCTGGACCTGCTGGGTGGCGACCCGGCGAAGCTCGCGGAGCTGGAGCAGCGGATCGCCGCCCATCTGGGCTTCGCGCACGCCTTCACCTCCGTCGGCCAGGTCTACCCGCGCTCCCTGGACTACGACGTGGTCTCCGCCCTGGTGCAGCTGGCCGCGGCCCCCTCGTCGGTCGCCAAGACGATCCGGCTGATGGCCGGGCACGAGCTGGTGACCGAGGGCTTCAAGCCCGGGCAGGTCGGCTCGTCGGCCATGCCGCACAAGATGAACACCCGTTCGTGTGAGCGGGTGAACGGTCTGATGGTCATCCTTCGCGGCTACGCCTCGATGACCGGCGAACTGGCCGGCGACCAGTGGAACGAGGGCGACGTCTCCTGCTCGGTGGTGCGCCGGGTCGCGCTGCCGGACGCGTTCTTCGCCTTCGACGGGCTGCTGGAGACGTTCCTGACGGTGCTCGACGAGTTCGGGGCGTTCCCGGCGGTGGTGTCGCGGGAGCTGGACCGGTATCTGCCGTTCCTGGCCACGACCAAGGTCCTGATGGGTGCGGTGCGGGCCGGCGTGGGCCGTGAGGTCGCCCATGAGGCGATCAAGGAGCATGCCGTCGCCTCGGCGCTGGCCATGCGCGAGCAGGGCGCGGAGCGCAATGAGCTGCTCGACAAGCTGGCGGCGGACGAGCGGATTCCGCTCGACCGGGCGGAGCTGGAGGCGCTGATGGCCGACAAGCTCTCGTTCACGGGCGCGGCGGCCGATCAGGTCTCGGCGGTGGTCTCCCGGATCGAGGAGCTCGTCAAGCAGCACCCGGAGGCCGCGGGCTATACCCCGGGGTCGATCCTCTGACCCGCAGGCCGACCCCCGAGGAGCTTCAGGCCGCCCGCGACCGCACCGTTCCGGATGTGGCCGCGGGCGGCCTGTCCGTGCTGTTCTGCGGCATCAACCCCAGCCTGATGTCCGCGGCCACGGGCTGCCACTTCGCCCGTCCCGGCAACCGCTTCTGGCCGGTGCTGCACCTGTCGGGCTTCACCCCGCGCCGGCTGCTGCCCGAGGAGCAGCACGAGCTCCTCGCGTACGGGCTCGGCATCACCAATGTGGTGGCCAGGGCGACGGCGCGGGCGGACGAGCTGAGCGACTACGAACTCCGCACGGGCGGCGTCGCGCTCCGGGCCAAGGTGGAGCGACTGCGTCCGCGCTGGCTGGCCGTGGTGGGCGTGACCGCGTACCGCACGGCGTTCGGCGACCGAAGGGCCCGGATCGGCCGCCAGGAGGGGACGATCGGCGACACCCGTGTGTGGGTGCTGCCGAATCCGAGCGGGCTGAACGCGCACTGGACGGCGGAGGCGATGGCGGAGGAGTTCCGCCGCCTGCGAGTGGCGGCGGGCGGGTGTGCTCCCCCACCCCGCCCCTTCCCGTAACCGGGGGCAAGCCCCCGGACCCCCGTACGGCCTTCGGCCGTGTCCTCAAATGCCGGACGGGCTGGAAAATCCAGCCCCGCCCGGGGGCCACCGCCCAGCGCTAGCTGGGGAAGCTTGCGGCGCAGGAGTCCGGGGCAGAGCCCCTGTTACGGGAAGGGGCGTGCGGGGTGGGAAAGGTCCAGCCCCTACGGCGGCGCATCCCCCGTGATCAGCACCAGCAGCCCCGGCCGCCGCCCCCGGTCCCGCCGTGCCGTGCCCACGGCTATCCAGCGGTCGTCCGCCTGCCAGGCGGTGACGTAGTCCACAAGGTGGCTCAGGGCGGCCCAGGAGGCCGGAGCATCCTCACCCGAGGCGCTGCGGACGGACAGCGACCACACACTGAACGGATCCGCCCGGCCCCACCGGGCGGACATCAGCGTCACCAGCGCATCGCAGTCCGCCTCACACTGCTCGGACGCCTGCTCCCAGGATGCTTCCTCCGCCGCGCCCCCGACGGCGCCCCCCACGCTCAGCTCCACCAGGTGGTAGCCGGGCCCGTCCTCAGCGAACGCCCGGGTGCGCAGCCGGTCTATCTCGGCGAGCTGGTCTGCTGAGGTCATGCCGTCAGTAAACCGGCCCCCACTGACATATGGCATGCCGTCAGCTGTCGCCGCACTGCGAGCGATTCACCTCCCGTCGGCCGCGTCATGGCTCCCCCGCCCCGCAGGCCGCTCGCCGCGCTCGCGACCAGCGAGTACCATCCGCGTGACATGCGCTCGAGCTGGGAGGACACAACGGTGGGGCGGCTGACCGGCGGGGACCCGTCCCTGCTGCGGCGGATCAACTCCGCGGTGGTACTCCATGCGCTGCGTGGTGCGGACACTCCCACGCTGACCGATCTGACCCGTATCACCGGTCTGTCCCGGCCGACGGTGGAGGGCGTGGTCGAGGGGCTCATCGCGGACGGCCTGGTGACGGAGGCGGCTCCGGAGGAGGGCGAGGCCCGCAGGCAGGGCCGGCCCGCGCGAAGGTTCCGCTTCCGGGCCGAGGCAGGACATCTGCTGGGGATCGAGATCGGTGCCCACCGGGTCGCCGCCCTGCTGTCGGGTCTGGACGGACGGATCATCGGCGCGGGCTCCCGTGAGGTGTCCGAAACCGCCTCGGCGGACGAGCGGCTGGAGCGGGTGCGGTCCGTGGTGACCGATGTGCTGCGGCGGGCAGGTGTGGCACGCGGCAGTCTGCGGGCGGTCGGGGTGGGTTCACCCGGGATCGTGGAGGCGGACGGGACGGTACGGCTGGGGACCGCCCTCCCCGGCTGGACCGGGCTGGCGCTGGGCGAGCGGCTGCGCCGGTCGTTCCGCTGCCCGGTGCTGGTGGAGAACGACGCCAACGCCGCCGCCGTGGCCGAGCACTGGAAGGGTGCGGCCGCGGACTCGGACGACATCGTCTTCGTACTGGCGGGACTCAGCCCGGGGGCCGGCTCGCTGATCGGAGGGCGGCTGCACCGGGGCTTCGGGGGTGCGGCGGGCGAGATCGGCGCTCTGCATCTGCTGGGACGCGAGGTGACCCCGGAGACGCTGCTGTCCACGACGGACGAGCCGCTGCATCCGCTCGACGAGCAGGCGGTGGCCGCGGTCTTCGCGCTCGCTCGGCAGGGCGACGTCCGGGCGCAGGCGGCAGTGGACCGTTTCATCCAGCGTCTGGTGCACGATGTGGCGGCGCTGGTGCTCGCCCTCGACCCCGAGGTGGTGATCGTGGGCGGCTGGGCGGCGGGCCTCGACGGCGTGCTCGATCCGCTGCGCGCACAGCTGTCGCGGTTCTGTCTGCGCCCTCCGCGGGTGACGCTGTCGCTGCTGGGCGAGGCGGCGGTGGCGACGGGCGCGTTGCGGCTTGCGCTGGATCATCTGGAGGAGCAGCTCTTCGCCATCGAAGGGTCGGTGACGGGGCGGCGATAGGCGCCCGCCGCGGCTGCCCTGCCCCGCCTGTCCCGCCTGCCCCGGACTGCCGGCCGGGATCGGCCCCTTGGGCTGACGGACGAGCACGGGGGCGTCCCGTGGCCCGCCCGGTCCCGTGTCAGTCCCCCGGGGGACCGGTCCGGGTAGGCCCCTGCGGGCAGCCTCAGGAGGCCTGCCGCTGCTGCCCGTGGTGGCTGATCTCCAGGTTCCCGAAGTCGCCGAAGGTGAGCCGGCAGGTGTCGGCGCGGTAGGTGGCGACGGAGACCGCCGCGGTCCGGCCGCCGGAGAAGTACCGGGTGGTGACGACGAGCACCGGCGCACCGGGCAGCCGGTCGAGTTCCTTGGCGTCGTCGGCCCGGGCGGAGCCCAGCTCGACGGCGCGGTCCTGTCCTTCGAGGGGGAGGCGGCGGAGCTCGCTCAGGACCGACCGGGCGCGGGCGGGGCCCGAGGGGGTGTCGCCGACGGCCCGCGCGGGAACCGACGCGAGGGGCACGTACAGCAGTTCGGCGGCCAGCGGCTGGCCCTGGCTGAGGCGCAGCCGGCGCACGGTGTGGGCTTCTTCGCCGTCTTCGGCATCGAGCAGCCGGGCCACGGAGTGGGGCGGCAGCACGGTGGTACAGCCGATCGGCTGCCAGGCGTCCTGGCCGGCGCCGGGCCAGCCCTGCCGGGGGGTGGAGACGTCGACACCCATGCGCGGCGGGGCGACCGTGGTGCCGACGCCGCGGCGGCGCTGCAACCGGCCTTCCAGCTCGAGCTGTTCCAGGGCCTGCCGGAGCGTGGCGCGGGCGACGCCGAACCGGGCGGCGAGGTCCCGCTCGTTGGGCAGGATCTCCCCCACCGCGAAGTCCGAGTCGAGCGCTTCGCTGATCACGGTCTTGAGGTGCCAGTACTTGGGCTCCGGCACTGTCTCGAGCTGCGTCGTCCCCACCCTGATCCTCCGCCAATCGCCATGTCAGCGGCGGCTTTGCCGCGCTCTTTTCGCGCCTTTGTTTATTAAAGGTTCCTGCACTAACTCTGCGACCATAGGACGGCGCACACCCTTGGTCAAGACCAATCCAGCGCAGCTTACTCAGTGGAACGGAATGATGCCGCAGCGTGTTGGGACGGCTGCGGGAAGGTGGCGGAAATGAATCTCGCAGCCGCCCCGGGCACGGTGCCCGGCCTGCGGGTTCGGCCCGCAGGCGGGGCTTCAGCCCACTGGCAGCGAGGCGAGCTTGTCGGGATTGCGGATGACGTAGACGCACTGGACGCGCCCGTCCCTGATCGCCAGCTGGAAGACGCTGTCCGGCTTCCCATCCGCCAGGGCCAGCAGCGCGGGGGCGCCGTTGACCTCGACGAAGCGGAGCTCCAACTGCTCGGCGGACTGCTGGGACACGGCGACGAGGAAGCGGCCGACCTTGTCCGCGGTCTCCAGGACGCGCAGGGGGGCCTTGGCCTTGCCGCCGGAGTCCCCGACGAGCCGGACGTCGGGGGCGAGCAGCGTCAGCAGCGCGTCGAAGTCGCCCCCGGAAGCCGCGGCGAGGAAACGCTCGGTCAGTTCGCGGCACTGGACGGGGTCGGCGTCGTAGCGCGGCTTGCGCTCCTGCACATGGCGGCGCGCCCGGCCGGCAAGCTGGCGCACGGCCGCCTCGGAGCGGTCGAGGGCCGAGGCGATCTCGCCGTACGGGAAGCCGAACGCCTCGCGGAGCACGAACACGGCACGCTCCAGCGGGGAGAGGGACTCCAGGACGACGAGGACGGCGAGCGAGACGGAGTCGGCCAGCGCGGCACGCTCGGCGGCGTCGGGGGCGGCGTGCGCCACATCGGTGACAAGGGGCTCGGGAAGCCAGGGCCCGACGTACGACTCCCTGCGCGACCGGATCTGCCGCAGACGGTCGACGGCCAGACGGGTCGCGACGCGCACGAGGTAGGCGCGCGGCTCGGCGACACCGCCGCGGTCTTCGGCGGACCAGCGCAGCCATGCCTCCTGGACCACGTCCTCGGCGTCGGCCACCCTGCCCAGCATGCGGTACGCCACGCCGGTCAGGACGGGCCTGTGCTCTTCGAAGACGTCGGTCACGGTGTCGGTCGCCACGACTCCATCCCAGCACACCCGTTCAGGCTCGGCACAGCGCGGCGCATATGACGCGTTCGGCCTCTTGAACCCTATGCTACCGAGCAGTAATTGTTACTGACAGTCCGTCTATGTTCATGGGTCAGGAGCGCAGCATGGCCGCAGAGATCTCGTTCCCCGTCGACACCCCAGGCGGCAGCCGCGCCCTGACGGTGACATATGAACGCGCGGGGGCCGGCGAGCCGCTGCTGCTTCTGCACGGGATAGGGCACCACTGGCAGGCGTGGGAGCCGGTGCTCGGCGTCCTGGCTGCGGAGCGGGACGTCATCGCCATCGACCTGCCGGGCTTCGGCGCGTCGGCCGCGCTGCCGGAGGGGGTGCCGTACGACCTGGCGACCGTGGCGACGGTGCTCGGCAACCTGTGCGAGGCCCTCGGGGTGGAGCGGCCGCATGTCGCGGGGAACTCCCTCGGCGGACTGCTGGCCCTTCAGCTGGGGCGGGAGAAGCTCGTACGGTCGGTGACCGCGCTGTCCCCCGCCGGATTCTGGTCGGAGGCGGAGCGGCGCTATGCGTTCACCACGCTGCGGGCGATGCGGGCCGGTGCGCAGACCATGCCGCCCGCCCTGGTCGAGCGGCTCTCCCGGTCGGCGGCGGGACGGGCGGCGCTCGTCAGCAGCATCTACGCCCGGCCCGGGCGCAGATCGCCCGAGGCTGCCGTCGCGGAGACGCTGGCACTGCGCAACGCGACGGGGTTTGAACCGACACTGGTCGCCGGAGGGTCGGTGCTCTTCACCGACGACATCCCGGATGTCCCGGTCACCATCGCCTGGGGCACCAAGGACCGGCTGCTGCTGCGGCGGCAGGGGGTGCGGGCCAAGCACGTCATCCCGGGCGCCCGCCTCATCCGGCTGCCGGGCTGCGGCCATGTCCCGATGAGCGATGATCCGGCCCTGGTGGCCCGGGTGATCCTCGACGGCAGCCGGTAGCCGGTAGCCGGCAAGAGCAGGAGGGCCTCAGACGCGACCGCGCGTGGGCGGGGGCGCGGGCGCCGCGGCTGCGGGCACGGGCTCCAGCTCCGACTCGGGCTCGAGCTCGGGCTCGGGCTCGGGCTCGGCCAGCGGTACGGGCTCCGGCACGGGCGCGGGTGCGGGTGCGGGTGCGGGTGCGGGTGCGGCCGCGGGTGCGGGTGCGGCCGCGGGTGCGGGTGCGGCCGCGGGACACGCCGAAGCTGAAGGCTCCGGTGCCCGCGCCGGCACGGGCGCTGGTGCGGGCCGCGGCGACGCGGGTACGGGCTCGGGCTCGGGCTCGGCCAGCGGTACGGGCTCGGGCTCGGGACGCGCCGGGCGTCCGGTGCGGGGACGGCGCGCCAGGACACCGGAGCCCAGGGCGACGCCCGCCGCCACGAGGGCGCTGCCCAGCACCTGCGGCACCCCGTACGCACCGGCGGCGACGAGCGGCGCGGTCAGCGCGGCGGAGACCGGGATCAGCCCGGAGAAGAGCGTGGCGCGCTCGGCGCCGATGTGCTGCATGGCCCGGTACCAGCAGACAAAGCCGACCACGGTCGCCACCGCCGCCTGCCACAGCAGTGCCAGCGCCTCGGCGGCGGTGGGCGCGGGCAGCATGCCGCGGCCGTCCACGACCAGACCGGCGAACGCCGACTCCACCGCCGCGACGCCGCACACCGTCGCCGACAGCAGCCGAGGGCCCAGGGGGCGCAGCACGGGCACCGCGAGCAGGGCGAACCCGACCTCACCGAGGAGCGCGCAGAGCGACCAGGCGATCCCGGCGGCGTCCGTGCGCCCCCACCCCTGGACGGTGAACGCCCCGGCGGCCACCAGCAGCGCGCCCAGCAGCACGGGGCGCGCGCACCGCCGGCCGTCGAGCAGCGGGGCCAGTACGGCGACGGCCACGGGCGCACAGCCGACGAACACCCCTGGAACGGCGGGCTCCGCGGTGCGCTCCGCCGCCAGCACCGACAGGTTGAAGCCGACCATGCCGACCGCCGCGAGCAGCGCGAGCCGCCCCCACTGACGGGCCGTCAGCGTGCGCAGGGGCGCGCAGCCGCCGCGTCCCAGCAGCGGCAGGAGCAGCATGCAGGCCACTCCGTAGCGCAGCGCCTGGCCGCCTGCGTACGGATAGCCGCCGAGGACGCTGTTGGCGGTGAAGGACGCGCCGACGAGGACGCAGGCGAAGGCGGCGAGCAGCGCCCCGCGCAGGGGGTGGGTGTTCATGCGGCCGACGCTAGGCGGCGGGGGCGGACCGGTTTAAGGTCCACTTCCATGGTGGATTCGGGGACCAATTCGGGGACTGACGCGGGGACTGACGCGGGGACTAGCGCGGGGACTGACGCGGAGGCCGGTACTCAGACCGGTGCCGGTACCGGTACCGGTTCCAAAGGCGGACCGGTGTGGTCGGCGGCCTGGGAACTGCTGCTGCCCGCGGCCGCCGCCCCACCGCGTGGCCGTGGCCGAGCCCTGCAGTCGGCGCTGCGCGAGGCGGTGCGGTCCGGTCGGCTGGCCTCCGGCACCCGGCTGCCGTCGAGCCGGGAACTCGCCGCGGACCTGGGCGTCTCCAGAGGGCTGGTGACGGAGGCGTACGAACAGCTCAGCGCCGAGGGCTATCTGCGCAGCGGGCGCGGGGCGGGCACCTGGGTCGGCGATGCCGTGGGCGCGGACGTGCGGCCGGCGCACGATCTTGCGCCCCGCGCTCCCGGAACGACAGCCGACTTCCGGCCCGGCACACCCGATCTGTCCCTGTTCCCGCGCACCGCGTGGGCGGCGGCGCACAAGGCGGCGCTGGCGCGGCTGGAGCACCATGCCCTCGGCTATCCGGATCCTCGCGGCCTGCCGGAGCTTCGCACCGCTCTGGCCGCCCTGCTGACCCGGCGGCGCGGCGCGGCCGCGGATCCCGAGGCCCTGGTGATCTGCTCGGGCGTGGCACAGGCTCTCAGCCTGCTCGGCTTCGTCCTGCGCGAGCGCGGGCACCGTGCGATCGGGGTGGAGGATCCGGGCAGCCCTGAGCACGGCGGGCTGTTCGCGGCGACCGGGCTACGCGCCGTGGGGCTGCCGCTCGATGGGCACGGTCTGGCGACCGGGCCGCTCCGGGACAGCGGTGTACGGGCCGTGGTCATGACACCCGGCCATCAGTTCCCCACCGGCCTCGCCTGCTCCCCCGACCGCCGCGCCGAGCTGCTGCACTGGGCGCGCGCCGTGGACGGGCTGATCGTGGAGGACGACTACGACGGCGACTTCCGCTATGACCGCGCCCCGGTGGGCGCGCTCCAGGGCCTCGACCCGGAACGGGTCGCGTACACCGGTTCGGTGAGCAAGTCGCTCGCCCCGGGGCTGCGGCTCGGCTGGCTGCTGGCGCCGCGACGCCTCGCCGAGGCGGTGGTGCGCCGCAAACGCACCATGGACCTCGGCCATCCGGTGCTGGACCAGGCGCTGCTGGCCGACTTCGTCGTGCGGGGCGAGTACGACCGTCAACTGCGCCGCTGCCAGCGCGCCTACCGGGAGCGGCGGGACACGCTGGCTGCGGCGCTCGCCGAGCACTTCCCGGGCACGGAGGTCAGCGGCATCGCGGCGGGGCTGCACCTCATCGCCCGGCTGCCCGAGCGGTACGGGCCCGAGCCGCGGTTCCTGGAGCACGCGGCCGCGGCAGGGATCGCCGTACGGCCGCTCTCGGGCTTCCGCACCGCCGTGCGGGAGCCTGCGGAGCGGACGCCGGACGCCGCCGCGGTGCGGCTGGTGCTGGGATACGCCCATCTGACGCCCGCGGACATCGAGCGCGGCGTGCGGCTGCTGGCGGACGCGGTGACGGGTGACGCGTAGCGGACGGACGCCAGACGCCAGACGGCAGACGGCAGACGCCAGACGCCAGACGGCAGACGGCAGACGGCAGACGGCAGACGGCAGACGGCAGACGGCAGTCAAACCGCTGCGGTTCGTCAAACACCGCAGGGTCAAGGGCACGTTCCGGCCGACCGCCGATGTGCACTGCACGGCGGCCCAGCACTACGCTCCCGAGCGGGCGGCGTTCAAGGACTTCGCGCCGTTCCGGGAGTTCGTCTCGGAGCCGCTGGCGGCCGCTGGTTTCCGGGCGAACGCGCCGGAGGCGGCACGTGCTCTTCAGTACGACGCTTCAGCGGGGGCGGGCAGGGCAGTAACAATCAGCAAAAATCAGTCAAGAGTCACCCAGATACCCGCTTAACCCATCAGTCACAAGGTGTTCGTGATCACGCAACACCGCTCCGTCACGCTGAAGGCATGAAAGATGTGACTTCTGCGAAGAGTGCCCGCCGTCCGCACCACTGGCGGCGAGACCTCGTCGAGCTGGCCGCCCTGTTCACCGCCGTCGCCGTCGCCGACGCCGTGGCCAATCTGATCGGCCATGGCCCCGACGGCCCTGAGCTGCTGCTCGGATCGGCCGGCATCCTCGTCGCCACGGCCGCGTTCCACACATGGTGGGCACGCCGCCACAGCCATGCGCCTCCGGCGGACGAAGCCGCCGGCGCGGACCGCGGCGCGGCCGCCGCTCCGGCAGGCCAGGGCGGGCAGCCCGCCCACGCGACCACGCTGTGGCGAATGCGCACGACCGTTCGGGACGCCCCCGGCAGCCTGGCCGCGCTGTGCACGGCGCTGGCCCGTCACGGCGTCGACATCCTCACGCTGCAGACGCATCCGCTCGCCCAGGGCACGGTGGACGAGTTCCTGCTGCGCGCCCCCGCCGACCTGCCGGCACATGAGCTGACCAGGGAGATCGCCGCGGCCGGCGGCTCGAGCACCTGGATCGAGCGCGCCGACGCCCACGACCTCGTGGACACCCCCACCCGAGTCCTCGGCCTGGCCACCCGCACCGCGCTGGACGCGGCCGAACTCCCGCTCGCCCTGCGTCAGCTGCTGGGCCGCTGCACCATCCGCTCACTCCCGGCTCTGACCCTCACGGGCCGCCCCACCGGCGAGACGCCTCCCGTGGAGGGCGTGCTGGAGGACAAGGACACCGTCATGCGGCTGCGCGACCCGAACGGCGGGTCGATCACCGTCGAGCGGACCTACCTTCCCTTCACCCCCACGGAGTTCGCCCGCGCGCGTGCCCTGGTCGAACTGGACGCCCGGCTCGGACCGCGCATCCCTCGCAGCCAGGACGTCCTCACGCTCCCCGAGGGCAATGAGATCACCGTGCGCCGGGCGGGCGAGGACGATCTGCCGGCCGCCCGCGCCATGCACGACCGCTGCTCCGAGCAGACGCTGGCGAAGCGGTACCACGGGCCCGTCGGCGACGCCGACCGCTATCTCAGCCATCTGCTCAGCCCCCGCTTCGGCCGCACACTGGCCGTCGAGACGGCCTCCGGCCGACTGGCAGCCCTCGGTCATCTGCTGTGGGACGGCGACGAGACGGAGGTCGCGCTGCTGGTGGAGGACGAGTGGCAGCGCCGCGGGATCGGCTCCGAACTCCTCGGCCGGCTCACGGCCCTGGCGATCGAGGCGGGCTGCGAGAGCGTCTACGCCGTCACCCGGTCCTCGAACACCGGCATGGTCGCGGCGATGCGCGGCCTCGGACTGCCCCTGGACTACCAGATCGAGGAAGGCACACTGGTCATCACGGCACGGCTGGACATGACGCCGGCGGTTCCCCCGTCGGCGCCGGCGGCTGTGTCGGCGTTCGTCCCGTGGGCCGGGCCTTCGGCCGCACCGTCGCGCCATGGACGCCTCGACGTGTGAGATCGAAGGATGGTGACGCGGAGCCCGTCCTCGTATGAGGATGTGCGCATGCCAGTCACTTCCAGCAACGCGTTGCCCCGACAGGTCGCCGACGCCTATGTCGACGCCCGTATCGAACTCGACCCCGCCGTAGGCACATATCTGGGCCACAAGCAGAGCTCGAGCCGGCTGCCCGACTACTCCCCCGCCGGTCAGGAGGCGCTCGCCGACCTCGCCAGGGAGACCCTCGGAAAACTCGACGCGGCGGAGAAACAGCCGGAGGCGAACAGCGACGAGGAGCGGCGCTGCGGGCGTCTGCTCCGGGAGCGGCTGACGGCCGAACTGGCCGTGCACGAGGCGGACGAGGGCCTGCGGGCGGTGAGCAACATCCACTCGCCCGCCCACACCGTGCGTGAGGTGTTCACCGTGACGCCGACCGAGACCGAGGAGGACTGGGCGGCGGTCGCGCAGCGGCTGCGGGCGGTGCCGCAGTCCCTGGAGGGCTACCGGGCCTCGCTGGCCCTGGGCCTCGACCGCGGTCTTCCGGGCGGGCCGCGCGCCGCCGGCACGTTCATCGGACAGCTCGGCGAATGGCTCGGCGAAGGCGGCAGCAGCGGCGGGCGGGGCTGGTTCGAGGAGTTCGCCGCGGGCGGGCCCGAACGGCTGCGCACCGAGCTGGACGAGGCCGCCCGGACGGCGAACGCCTCGCTGGACGAGCTGCGCGGCTGGATGCGCGGGGTGTACGCCCCTGCCGTGTCGGGCGCGGCCGACACGGCAGGAAGGGAGCGGTACGCCCGTTGGTCGCGGTACTTCAACGGCACGGATCTCGATCTCGACGAGGCGTATGCGTACGGCTGGTCGGAATACCACCGGCTGCTGGGTGAGATGAGGAAGGAGGCGGACAGGATCCTGCCGGGCGCGGGCCCTTGGGAGGCGCTGGCGCACCTCGACGAGCACGGCGAGCACATCGAGGGCGTCGAGGAGGTGCGGGTCTGGCTGCAGGATCTGATGGACGAGGCCGTCGAGGCGCTGGACGGCACGCATTTCGAACTGGCGGAGCGGGTACGGAGGGTGGAGTCCAGGATCGCCCCTCCGGGCGGCGCGGCCGCCCCGTACTACACCGCGCCGTCGGAGGACTTCAGCCGCCCCGGCCAGACATGGCTGCCGACGATGGGCGCGACGCGCTTCCCGGTGTACGACCTGGTGTCCACGTGGTACCACGAGGGCGTGCCCGGGCATCATCTGCAGATCGCGCAGTGGGTGCACGTCGCGGATCGGCTCTCCCGCTACCAGGCCACGATCGGGCAGGTGAGCGCCAACGCGGAGGGATGGGCGCTGTATGCCGAGCGGTTGATGGACGAGCTGGGCTTCCTGCCCGACCCTGAGCGGCGGCTCGGCTATCTCGACGCCCAGATGATGCGCGCCTGCCGGGTGATCGTGGACATCGGCATGCATCTCGGCCTTCGGATCCCGGCGGACTCGCCCTTCCGCCCGGGTGAGCGCTGGACGCCGCAGCTGGCGCAGGCGTTCTTCGGGATGCACAGCAGCAGGCCCGCGGAGTTCGTGGAGAGCGAGCTGACCCGCTATCTGTCGATGCCCGCTCAGGCGATCGGCTACAAGCTGGGCGAGCGGGCGTGGCTGCTGGGCCGGGAGAACGCCCGCAGGGCGCACGGGGCCGCGTTTGACGCGAAGGCCTGGCACATGGCGGCGCTGTCGCAGGGGTCGCTGGGTCTGGACGACCTGGTGGACGAGTTGTCGAAGCTCTGAGGGGCGGGCGGCGTCCGCATCGCGCGGACGCCGCCCGCGGCCCGGACCTCAGCAGCCGCAGGCGGCGGCCGCGCGGTCCGGCGCGGTGAGCGGGTCCGGCGCGCTACGGGCCGGACCCTCGGCCGTCTCGTACGCGAACCCTTCGCGGACCCAGTACTCGAAGCCGCCGAGCATCTCCTTGACCTGGTAGCCGAGTTCCGCGAGGGCGAGTGCGGCGCGTGTGGCGCCGTTGCAGCCGGGGCCCCAGCAGTACGTGACCACCGGCACGGCCTTGTCGAGCAGCTGCCCGGCCCGTTCGGCGATCCGGTCCACGGGCAGGTGCACGGCGCCGGGGACATGCCCCTGCTCCCAGGATTCGGCCGAGCGGGAGTCGAGGACGACGAAGCCCGGCTCCCCCTCGGCGGCGAGTGCGGCGGCGACGTCGGAGCAGTCCGTGTGGAAGGCCAGCGCGGCGCCGAAGTGGGCGGCGGCAGCGGCCGGGGACGCCGGCGGTATGCGCAGGACGGGGCAGCCGGACGGGGTCGTGGTGAGGTGCGTGGTGGGGTGCGTTGTCGTCATGCCCGGAAATCTATGGTTTCCGCCGCGCTCACTGAAGGAGGTTTCCACGGCACTGGCCTTGATCGGCGGTGGAATCCCCTGCTATCCAGGGTCGATGACCGCGTTTTCACCGGATGCAACCGACTGGCGCATTCTTGATGTGCTGCAGCAGGACGGGCGGGTCAGCTTCGCCGAGCTGGCCCGGGCCGTGTCGATGTCGCCGAGCGCCGTGACCGAGCGGGTCCGCAGGCTGGAGGAGGCCGGGGTGATCTCCGGCTATGCGGCGGTGGTGGACCGGGAGAAGCTGGGGCTGCCGATCCTGGCGTATGTGCGGCTGCGCTATCCGAACGGGAACTACAAGCCGTTCCACGATCTGCTCGCGGCGACCGCGGAGATCCTGGAGGCGCACCATGTCACAGGCGATGACTGCTTTGTGCTGAAGGTCGCCGCGCGGTCCATGAGCCACCTGGAGGAGGTCTCCGGGCGGATCGGGGCGCTTGGCTCGGTCACCACGAGCGTCGTCTACTCCTCCCCTCTCCCCGGCCGCGCCGTCAGCCGCTGAGGGCCGTCAGACGGTGTCGTCCAGACGGGAACCGCTCCTGTATGCCCGGGCGGTCGCCGGAGGCGCTCCAGCGGTGACCGCATCCCAGCGGGCGCTGGCCGCGTTTCTGCGTCTGCCCGCCGGGTGATCTTCGCACCGGGGCACCGCTGCTCTGGCACTCGTGGCCGTACGGGGCGGTGTAGCCGGTGGTCGGGTGCACGGTCGCCTCAGGTTGTCGGTGCCGTCGGCTAGCGTGCGAGGTATGCGCTACTTCAATACGGCCGGGCCGTGCGTCCCCACGCGTCACTACATGGTGCCGGCCCAGGAGCGGCTGCCCAGGGCCCGCGGGTACATCGAGCAGGGCCAGTACTTCGTGGTGCACGCGCCACGGCAGACCGGGAAGACGACGGTGCTGGCGGCGATGGCCCGGGAACTGACGGCCTCGGGCCGGTACGCGGCGCTGCACTTCTCGTGCGAGAGCGCGGAGGTGGCCGGGGAGGACTACGGCCAGGCCGAGCTGCTGGTGCTGGAGGCGATTCGGCGGTCCGCGGAGTCCGCTGGGCTTCCTGATGAGCTCGCGCCCCCCGCCTCCTGGCCCGACGCGGTGCCCGGGTCCCGGCTCACGCGGGGGCTGACTGAGTGGGTGCGGAGCTGTCCGCGTCCGCTGGTGCTGTTCTTCGACGAGATCGACGCGCTGCGGGGGGAGAGCCTGCGCAGTGTGCTGCGCCAGTTGCGCGATGGCTTCACTGTCAGCCGTGGCGGCTTCCCGCATGCGGTGGTGCTGTGCGGGCTGCGGGATGTGCGTGACTACAAGGCGGTCTCGGGCGGGGATCCGGGGCGCCTTGGCACGTCGAGTCCGTTCAACATCAAGGTGGCGTCGCTGCGGTTGGGCGACTTCACCGAGGCCGAGGTCGCCGAGCTGTACGGGCAGCACACCACGGAGACGGGCCAGGATTTCACGGTGGATGCGCTGGAGCGTGCCTTCAGCTTTACCCAGGGACAGCCGTGGCTGGTCAACGCGCTGGCCCGGGAGATCGTCGAGGAGATGGGGGTGCCGTCGGACACGCCGATCACGGCCGAGCACATGGAGGAGGCGAAGGAGCGGCTGGTCCTGGCGCGTGCGACGCATCTGGACTCGCTGGCCGCCAGGTTGGGCGAGGACCGGGTGCGGCGGGTGATCCAGCCGGTGATCGCTGGCGAGCTGCTCCTGCCGACGGACACGTACGACGACGATCTGGTGTACGTGCGCGACCTGGGGCTGGTCGCTCCGGACGCGCCGGTGCGGGTGGCCAATCCGATCTACCAGGAGGTCATTGTCCGGGTCCTGGGAAACAACACGGAGGGCCAGGTCGTCGCCGCCCCGAGCAGCTTCCGGCTGCCGGACGGCCGGATCGACATGGACAAGCTGCTGTGCTCCTTCGCCGAGTTCTGGCGGGAGAACGGCGAGATCCTGGCCACCGCCTCGACCTACCCGGAGGCCGCGGCACAGCTGGTGATGATGGCCTACCTGCATCGGATCGTGAACGGGGCGGGTTTCATCGACCGGGAGTACGGGGTCGGCCGGCGGCGCGTGGACCTGCTGATTCGCCAGCCGTACACCGCTGCCGACGGTTCGCGGGCGGTGCAGCGCGAGGCGCTGGAGCTGAAGGTGTGGCGCCAGGGCCGCACCGACCCCCTCGCCGAGGGGCTGGCACAGTTGGACGACTACCTGGACCGCATGGAGCTGTCCACGGGCACCCTCGTCGTCTTCGACACCCGCCCGCAGGCAGCCCCGGTCCACGAGCGCACCGCCTTCTCGCAGCAGACCACGCCCTCCGGGCGCTCCGTCACCCTGCTGCGCGCCTGACGGCCGGGAGACCTCAGCCAGGAGCGCCCCCGGATCTTCCTCCCGTGGCGGCCTGGCCACTGGCCTGGCCTCCTACGTACTGCGGGTGGGGGTGATGGTCGACTACAAGACTGGCCGCCGTGAGCACACCACGGGCCGCCGCACCGGCAACCGGGCCGAGACCGCCCCTCAGCGTGCCGCCGACGCCCTGTGGATCGCCGGACTGCTGCTCGGCGGCACCGCCACCGTTCCGGCTGCCAGGCCACGGTCCGCTGGCCGCCACAGGCTGCACCACCTCGGGCTCCGCCGCGGGAGTGTCGTGGCTGCTGGTCCGTGCTGGAGGCGGGTCCGCCAGGCGGGAGCGATGGGCGTTGACCGTCTTCTCGACCGCCTGGCCGAGGTTGGCCCACAGGTGATAGCGATCCGCGACCTGTTCGGCCTGCGGCGACCCGACCCGAGCGCCCTCCCCGTATCCGCTGGATCGGTCCCGGCAGATGACCTTCAGCTCGGGGTGTTTGCGGAGCCAGGCAGCCTCCTCCCCGTCGCGGCCGTCATAGAGGTGCAGCGGCCGGTGGGTGGCCATGTCGATCAATACCGTGCCGTAGTGGCGGCCCTTGCGGAAGGCGAAGTCGTCGACGCCGACGACCTCCACCTTGCCGGTCTCCGGCTCGGGCAGGGACCTGACCAGCCGCAACAGCGTGTCCCCACCTATGGTGAGGCCGACCGCGGACGCCAGTCGGGCTCCGGCCCGGCCGGCGAGGGCCAGCCCGATCTGCGTCAACACCTCGCGCAGCAGCGGGATATGCCGACTGTGCGGGGTGGTCAGTCCCAAGACCTGCTCGGCGAACGTCACCGCAGTGCAGGCAGGGTTCTCGCAGCGGAAGCGGCGCACGCATAGCTCGATCACGGCACCGAGCCCGCCCACGGCGACATCACGCAGCCTGCGTACGTATCGACGGGGCACCCGGGCCAAACTCTGACCGCACTGGCAGGAGCCAGTCGTCGCCCGCACGCGAGTTCTCAGCACTACCTGGTCCGGCCGCCGCTCGACCTCCTCGATCACGAGCGCGGACAGGAGGCCCTTCGCGCTGAGCGAGAGCACCATCTCGTCGACGCCGGTCAGGCGTCGCTGCCGCTTGCGGACGATCTGCGGCTCGAAGGTGCCCGCGGTGTCGCGGGGCACCTTCACCTCGACCGGTCCGACGTCGGTCAGCACGGTCTTCGACCGGGTGCCGTTCCAGCTGTTGCCGCTGTTCCTGCCCGTCGCATCGTGCTTGTCGTAGCCGACATGATCGGTGATATCTCGCCCTCCAGGGCGGACTCCAATACCCGCTTCGTCAGCTGCTGCAACAGCCCGCCCTCACCCGTCAGCTCCAGCCCGTCATTGCGGGCACGGTCCACCAGCATCCCGATCAACTGCTCGTCCGACACCGCCTCCACGGCCGACTCAACGACCGGCTCCTCCACGGCCGACTCAACGACCGGCTCCTCCACGGCCTCGTGGTCGGCGATGGTCTCGCTCATCAGGCATCTCCTTGATCACCGGATCCGCCGTCTATCGGACACTCCGACCTACTCGTGGCTTTCCGAACCGTGAACGACTGGACAGGGGGTGCGGCTGATCCATGACTGCGTCGACGAGGTTCGCCCAGGCGGAACTGGTTGGTCCGCTGTCAATCGCACCCAATGAGGACGCCGACGCCGTCATCAGCCGAGTGCACGCGCTGCCGCCCGGGTGCGCTTTGCCAGGGTGATCGAAGTCGCGGAGGCCGCCACCGCGAGCACTCCGGGATCGGCAGCTACAGGCCGGACTCCACCTCATCATCGAAGGTCTCGACAGCCATCTACCGACTCTTCCGTGCCAATCGACCGCCCGTAAGGGACGGCAGGGCCGGACACACACCAGACTGCGGCCATCGCGGACCGAGTCCGGCCCGGGACGCTCTGTTGTCGGCAACGACCGGGCGCCGTCCCGGGCGTGCGACCGGCGGGATTACGGTCAGGTTTCGGGTATTGACCTGCGACCGAGGGCAAGTGCAATATCACGCATCACCAGTGCAATATCACACTTCATTGCATGGATGGCCGACCCCACGGGCCGTCTCCTTTCTCATCGATCCCCCGGGTACCGACCCACCGTCGCAAGGCCAGCAGAGGAGCGCCTCATGACCAGACATGTCCTCCCCGCCACGTTCCCCACCACCCGCAATCGATCCCGTGTCGTGGCGCTGACCTCGGTGCTCGCGGTCGTCGCTATGACCACCACCGGCTGCAGCGGACTGATCGGCGGCGGCTCCGACGGCAAGGACCAAGGCGCGATCGTGCTCGGGATGGACATCCCGATGTCCGGCAGCAGCGCGGACATCGGACCGTATATGAAGAACGGGGCACAGCTTGCGATCGACGAGATCAACGCAAAGGGTGGCGTGCTCGGCCGGAAGCTGAAGCTGCAGGTCGAGGATGACGCCTGCGACCCGAAGACCGCGGTCGCGGCGGCCAACAAGCTGGTTGCGGCAGGCGCGGTCGTCTCAGTCGGCGGCTACTGCTCCGGCGCCACGCTGCCCACCCTGCCGGTCTTCGGCAAGCAGAAGATCCCCATGATCATTCCGGCGGCCAACTCCAACGAACTGGTGGAGCAACACCTCGACCACGTCTTCCTCATCAACGGCACCGGCAGCCAGCAGGCGGACGCGGCGGTCGAGTGGCTGACCAAGGACGGCGCGAAGAAGGTCGCCATCATGGACGACAACACCAGCTATTCCAAGGACATCGCCGACCTCACCGCGGCCAGGCTGGGCACGGGCGGCGCTCCGGCCAAGGCCGCTGAGGACTCGGTCAACCCCGGTGAGAGCGACTACAGCCCGAACGTCACCAGCGTGCTGAAGTCGAACCCCGACTACATCTACTGGACCGGCTACTACCAGGAGGGCGGCCTGCTGATCCGCCAGTTCCGCCAGGCCGGCTACACGGGCAAGTTCCTCGTCGGCGACGGCTCGGTCGATGCGAAGCTCGTCGAGATCGCGGGCGCCGCGAACGGCGAGGGTGTCTACGCGACCATGACCCAGACCCCCCAGACAACTCCGGGCGCCGAGAGCTGGATCGCCTCCTACAAGAAGAAGTTCGGCTCCGAACCCGGTCCGTACTCGACGCAGTCCTACGACGCGGTACGGGTCGCGGCCGAGGCCGTCAAGAAGGCCGGGAGCACCGATGGAGACAAGATCATCGAGGCGCTCGAGGGCCTGAACGGCTTCGACATCTTCTCCGGCCCGCTGAAGTTCACTGACGACCACACGCTGAGCAACGGCGGATTCGTGATCCTCAACGTCAAGAACGGCACGTTCGCCCTGCAGGACTCCCTCAAGTAACCCGGAGGGGTTCGTATGGCACAGCTCATCTGGAACGGGCTGTTCGTCGGCTCGTTCTACGGCCTGGTCGCCCTCGGCTACAGCATGGTCTACGGCGTCATCAAACTGCTCAACTTCGCCCACGGCGACCTCTACATGCTCGGAGCGTTCTCGGGATTCGCGCTGCTGGGCACGGTCGGCGCAATCCCCGGTGGTTCGCTGGCCGCGCTGTTCGCGGTGCTCGTACTGACGATGATGGTGACCGGCCTGAGCGGCGTCGTGCTCGAGCGGGTGGCCTACCGACGGCTGCGCGGGGCACCACGGCTGTCGCTGCTCATCACCGCGGTGGGTGCGTCGTTCGCGCTGGAGTACGGGGTCCGCCTCTTCTCTGGCCCCAACCCGCGGGTGTATCCCGTACGCCTCGACGGCACCGCCGTGTCGGTGCTCGGCGCCAGGATCACAGTTCAGCAGCTCGCCCTGATGGTGGTCGCCGTCGCTCTCATGGTGGCGCTCAACGCACTCGTCATGCGCAGCCGCCAAGGCAGGGCGATGCGCGCCATCGCGCTGGACCCGAAAGCCTGCCTGATGATGGGCATCGACGTCGACGCGGTCATCTCCCGTGCTTTCTTCATCGGTTCGGCCCTCGCCGGCGCGGCCGGGGTCATGGCGGGCGCCTACTACGGGAAGATCGACTTCCTGATGGGCTTCATCATCGGACTCAAGGCGTTCACCGCGGCCGTCATCGGCGGCATCGGCAATCTGAAGGGCACCATGCTCGGTGGCCTCGTCCTCGGACTGCTGGAGTCCTTCAGCACCGACTGGTTCGGAGGCGAATGGCGCGACGTGTTCGCCTTCGGGTTCCTCATCCTCTTCCTGACCGTGCGGCCCACCGGCCTGCTCGGCGAGCGTGTGACGGAGCGAGTGTGATGACGGCCGTCCAGAACCAGAACCCGCCGGTCAAGCCGGTCAGGGGCCGCGGCCCCTCGGTCGTCACGCGGCTGCTGGAGAGCCGCAGGCTCGGCTGGGCCGGGCTCGCGATCGGTCTGCTGGCCCCGTTCGTGACCGCCACCCCGTACGCCCTGAACGTGATGACCAGCGCGGCGGTCTTCGTGATGCTGGCCGTCGGCCTGAACATCGTCGTCGGCTACTGCGGCCTGCTCGACCTCGGCTTCGCCGCCTTCCTCGCCGTCGGAGCGTACACCGGCGGGATTCTCGCGACTCGGCTGGAGGCCCCGCTCCTGGCCACGGTGCCGGTCGTCGTCGTGGTGACGGCGGTGGCAGGAGTGGTGATCGGAGGTCCGACGCTACGGCTGCGCAGCGACTATCTGGCGATCGTCACCCTCGGCTTCGGGGAGATCATTCGGATCGTCGCCAACAACCTGGACATCACCGGCGGCCCCTCCGGGATCTACGGCATACCGGGGCTGCTCGGCGACACGCTCTCCGATCCGGTCGTCTTCTATTACACGACCGTGGTGATCGTTGCGGTCGCGGTGCTGTTCGCCGCCCGGCTCGGCCGCTCCCGCATCGGCCGTGCCTGGCGTTTCGTCCGGGAGGACGAGGACGCCGCGGAAGCCAGCGGAGTCAACACGTACAGCGTCAAGCTGGCGGCCTATGTCGCAGGCGCGGTCTGGGGAGGGCTCTCGGGCGTCCTGTTCGCCGCCCAGCTCTCGGCGGTCTCCCCGGCCAGCTTCACGTTCCTGCAGTCCGCCCTCGTCCTGATGGCGGTCGTGCTCGGCGGCATGGGCTCCACCCGCGGTGTCGTGACCGGCGCCATCGTCATCAGCCTGCTCCCCGAACTGCTGCGGGACCTGGCGGACTACCGGTTCTTCGTGTTCGGTGTGCTCCTCATCGTGGTCATGCTGCTCCGCCCGCAGGGCCTGTGGCCGCACCGCGTACGCGACCCCGACGACACGGCGGCCCGCGCCCGCAGCACGCCCGGCGCTCCCGCGACCGCCCCGTCCGCGAAGGAGGACGAATGATTCTCGAAGTCAAGGATTTGCGGCTGGCCTTCGGGGGAGTCCGCGCTGTCGACGGCCTCACCTTCTCGGTCGGCGACGGTGAGATCGTCTCGATCATCGGCCCGAATGGTGCGGGGAAGACGTCCGCGTTCAACTGCGTCAGCGGGTTCTACGAACCGACCGGCGGTACCGTCCGGCTGGCGGGTCACGACGTGACGGGCAGGCGCCCGTCGGCGATCGCCGCCCGTGGCCTCGCTCGCACCTTCCAGAACCTGAGGCTCTTCGGCGAGCTGTCGGTGCTGGACAACGTACGGGCGGGCACCCATCTCTGGCTGAAGCAGAGAGCCGTCGACGCGTTGCTGCACACCCCCCGCTTCCGTCGCACCGAATGCGAGGCCACAGAAGAGGCGCACAAGTGGCTCGACTTCGTCGAGCTGCGCGGCGACCGCGCCGGTCTCGTGCGCAACCTGCCGTACGGCGAGCAGCGCCGTGTGGAGATCGCCCGCGCTCTGGCCCGGCGGCCGAAGCTGCTGCTGCTCGACGAGCCCGCCGCGGGGCTGAACCACGGCGAGAAGGCCGAACTGCTCGCCCTGATCCGCCGGATCCAGGAACTGGGCATCGCGATTGCGCTGATCGAACACGATATGGGCCTGGTCATGGAGGTGTCCGAGCGGGTGGTCGTCCTGAACTTCGGCAAGGAGATCGCGGACGGCCGTCCGGGCGACGTACGACGGGACCCGGCGGTCATCGAGGCCTACCTCGGCCGGGACGCCGACGACGACGAGGTCCACGCCGCCCGCACGGAACTCGCAGGGGACGGAGCACAGCATGCTTGAGATCCACGGCCTCGACGTCAGATACGGAGGAGTGCAGGCGCTGCGCGGGCTCGAACTCGCCGTCGGCGAAGGGGAGACCGTCGCCCTCCTCGGCAACAACGGCGCCGGCAAGACCACGACGCTGTCCGCCGTGTCAGGACTGGTCAAACCCACTGAGGGCCGGATCGTGCACGAGGGCGAGGACATCACCCGGACGGCGCCGCCGGAGATCGTCGCACGGGGCGTGGTGCACGTCCCGGAGGGGCGGCGGATCTTCAGCACCTTGACCGTGCATGAGAACCTGCTGATCGGTGGTTATCTGGTGCGCGACGGCTCCCGTCTGGCCCGACGGGTGGACGAGGTGTACGAACTGCTGCCCCGACTGGCCGAGCGGCGGACCCAGCACGGCGGGACGCTGTCCGGCGGAGAGCAGCAGATGCTCGCCATGGGCAGGGCCCTCGTCGCCCGCCCCCGCCTGCTGATGCTGGACGAACCGTCGATGGGCCTGGCCCCGCTCATGGTCGCCGCCGTGATGGAGGTGATCAAGGACATCAACCGCAGGGGCACCGCCGTGCTCCTCGTCGAACAGAACGCCAAGGCGGCGCTGAAGATCGCACACCGCGCCTATGTGATCGAGAACGGCGTAGCGGTACTGGAGGGGACGGCGGCCGAACTGTCCGCCGACTCCCGCGTCGCCGAGGCCTACCTGGGGGGAGCGGCCTGACGGGACCGCACGAGGCAGGTCCCGGCCACCCTGGGTGTACACGGCCGCCCCGCGTGCCCCGGGGCTGGTGCCGCCGGCCGATGCCGAGGACTGGGCCGCAGCGTTGAGCGGCCTTCTTCGGACGACAGGGCTTCAGGGGAGCACGGATCGCACTCCGGCAGTGGCAGCGCCCGAACCTTGTCGTGCTCTTCCCGGTCGAGCCTGATGTCCTTGACCTGCTGATCGGTGAGCCGCCCGCCGTGGAAGACGTAGCCGGCCGTGGCGTACCGCCGCTGCTCGCCGGGAAGACCGAACACCGCCGCCGGGAACTGCGACCTCATCGTGTGGCGCATCGCACAGCCGGGGCGGACCGGGCGCGGACGCGGGGACGCGGGCGTCGGCGAACCCGAGCATCCGCGGGCTCTCGGCCCCGAGGATCGTCAGGGCGTCGGCCGACTCGGCAGCCCGGTGGCTGTCCGGGGCCCAGGTGGCGGTGAGGACGGCGGTCCGGGCACCGGCGGCGGCGTGCTGCGCGAAGACGCCGCCGGCCACCCCCTCCGCCCTGCCGATGGCTGGCGAGCTCGTCCTCACGGTATGTGCTGGACGATCTACTTAAAATTATGTGGCATGTGATATTGCACACTCCACTGCCTGAGCTTCATGCTGTGTCAACCTCCCGGCCGCCCCCCACGCCCCACCAGAAGCTCCTCTCACAGCGGAGTACCACAATGATCCCCAGAATCAGACGATGGGCCGTCGTGGTCGGCGCGACGGCCGCCTTCATATCGACAGGGCTTCCCTCGACGGCGACCGCGCAGCCGGGGCCCGTCCACCCGCGCCCGGAGCGCCCGGCATGTACGCTCAACGTCCCGGCCAGCCCCAAGTCGGAGGACCCGGCCAGTTGTGTCGCGGTCGACCTGAAACTGGACAAGCTCCCGGCCAGGGGTGAGACAGCGGCCCTGCGGGTCAGCCTCCGCTCCCAGGTCAAAGTCGCCCACGCCCAACTGACCGTACGGGTGCCCGACACGCTCCAGCTCATCACCGAGGGTTCCCCCCTGGGCGTGCCCCGGCGGGTAGGCCCCTGGCTGGACGCCAAGGGTGTGGTGGCCCTCGACACCAACAAGCGCACCCTCACCCTGCACGTCCGCGCCACCGCGACCGGGCCCGCCCAGATCGAGGCCAACCTCACCGACGCAGACTCGCCGTCGCCGGAGCGGGAAGCCCACAGTTCGGTGCTGCTCACCGTCGGCACCAACAAGCCGGGGGAAAGCGCCTCCCGGCCGGGGGCCGACATCACCTCGCTCCCGGGGCGCTCGGGCGAGCGGCGCTCGAAGCCGAGCTCGGTGAGCAAGAAGTTCGAGAAGGTTCCGCCGACCGCCGAGGGCGCCGGCAGCGTCGCCCAGGCCGCCGGCGACCCGATCTGCATCAGTGGGGGCTTCGAGTTCACCAACCAGGCGGGAACGTGGCTGGGCGGCCGCAACCTCACCGTGAAGGTATGGGGGCGGACCACCGCGAACGCCGCGCAGCAGGTCTACGCCAGCGGCCTGACCGACAACAACGGCGCCTACAACCTCTGCTTCACCCTGCCGGTCGACACGATGTACCTGCTCTATGTGGAGTTCCGGTCGGAGAGCTCGCTCTGGCGGGTGGTCGACAACAACGGATGGGCGTACTCGGTCAGCACTCCCGCGCGGTACAACGTCGGCGCCAACCAGAACTTCGGCTGGACGTTCCCGGCGGCAGCCCAGATGCGCGCCTGGCACGCGTTCGACACCGTCAACCTGACCTACTGGTGGCGCAGCTCCGCCACCACCTGCTGGACCTCCAACGAGAACCCGCCCTGCAGCAAGATCACCGTGCAGTGGTGGGCCGGCAACGCCGACGGCGGGTACTACAACCCCGGGACCACCGCGGCCACCAGGTACATCAGGCTGCGGGACAACGACCCCGACTCCGAGCACCTCGTGGTCCACGAGTCCGCTCATGCGCTGATGCACATGCTCTACAACTGGTGGTGGCCCAGCGCGAACTGCAACGGTCACCAGATCTGGATCGCTCTGTCCACCACATGCGCCTGGACTGAGGGATTCGCCAACGCCGTCGCCGGCAGGGTCAAGGGCGACAACCTGTTCGTCTGGCCCGGTGGCTCCTCGGTCAGCATGATGAACACCGCCTGGTTCGACTCCGGCCAGCCGAACTCCAGCACCAACTGGCACAACGGTGACGCGGTGGAAGGCCGTGTGGCCGGCACCCTGATCGACCTGTGGAGCCAGGTGGACGGAGGACAGGCGAGCACGATCGACCTGATGCGGACACAGGGGCAGTGGTCCTTCGGCGAGTACTTCAAGGACGACCGCCCCGTCAACGGACTGAGCACGGCCGGCACCGCCCGCAACCTGGCCTACGCCCACACCATCGACTACCGGGCCAGCCTGCTCAACTCCGGCTTCGAGAACGGCACGCCCGGCTGGACCTGGACAGCGACGCCGAGCGGGTCGGTCATCGGCAACTGGGGGACGTATCCGGCCCACTGGGGCACCAAGTACGCCTGGCTGGGCGGCATGGGGGAGACGTCAACGCAGACGCTGTCCCAGCAGATCACCATCCCGAGCAACGTGAACGGAGCGACACTGGGGTTCTACAACCGCATCGGCACCTTCGAGACCGAGCAGGTGGCGTACGACACGCTCAAGGTGCAGGTCATCGACGGCGGCACCACCACCACGCTGGCGACCCTGTCCAACAGGGACGCTGTCGGCAGCTACGTCTACCGCTCCTACGACCTGTCCAACTGGCGGGGACGGACGGTCACGGTCAAGCTGCTCGCCTCTGAGGACGCCAGCCTCCGGACCGACTTCATCGTCGACGACATGACGGTCATCACCTTCTGACAGACAACGTCGACAGCTCCGCGGAAAGGGGGAGACACACGTACATCCGGGGGCTTCGGGCGCGCAGCTCGGAGCCCCCCACAGAGGCGGGAACGCGGCCTCGCCCATGTCTCCGTCCGGAGTGCAGGGGCGGCCCGCCTGGGCTACCGCGTTTCGCCCGATATGGCGTTGCGGACGTTCTTCCTGGTGACGCCCAGCTTCTTGAGGACGTGGGCCACGTGCTGCTCAATGGTGCGGGGAGACAGGAACAGGGCCTGCGCGATGTCCTGGTTGGTGGCGCCTCGGGCGAGCAGTTCGGCGACCTGCCGTTCGCGCGGGGAGAGTTGGTCCCCGTAGCCGCGACGTCCACGCGGCGACGGGCGGGCAAGGCCGAGTTCACGGAGTGTCCGCTGACAGCGGGCGGCGTCGGAGGTGGCGCCGAGCCGCTCGTAGGCGTCGGCAGCCTGGGTGAGATGTTCGACGACCGCGTTGGGATGGGAGCGGCCCAGGGCGCGCCCTTGGCGTTCGGCCGCGTGGGCGGACTCGTAAGGGCGCCCGATCTGCCGCCACATATCGCGGGCACGGCCGAACTGCTCGGCAGCGGCTTCGGCATCCTCGTCGCTCAACAAGCCACGAATGAGGTGGAGTTCGGCGACGGCACCGGGTGCGTCCCGGCCTCGCAGTCCGCTTTCGGCGTCCCGGGCCAGATGTCCGGCGGCCTCCCGGTCGCCGCGGGCCAGGGCTGCTTCGACGGCCACGGGTACCAGACCGGTGGCTCTCGCCCACGCGCCTGCCCGGCGCAGCGCCGCCACCGCCGAATCGGCGGTCGCCGAGGCGGCCACTGGTTTCCCCTGTGCCAGCCGGATCGCGGCGATCTCGGCGGCGGCCCGGCACGCCATCGTCACCTGAGACTCCCGCTCCCCGGAGGCAGCGGCCGCGTCCAACCACTCCAGAGCGCGGGCGTACTGTCCATGGGCTGCCATCAGCCGTGCGTTGACCATGGCACGCTCCGCCGTGGCCATGCGGATGTCGGGGAACTCGTCCCCGAGTGCGGCGAAGCGCTGCTCCAGGTCCGTCCAGTGGCCGGCCAAACCGGCCAGCCGTAGCAGAGCGATGCGGCTGTAGCACTCCAGGTACGGAATGCCCGCGCGCCTGGCGAGCTCTCGGCTCTCCTCCAGCAGCGCCGAGGCACGATGGTCGTGGCCCAGCTCGATGGCGATTTCGCCGACGTTGTAGAGGGCGCGGACCGTCTGCCTGAGTACTTCCGTGTCGTCCGGCCGCCGCGGCAGCCGCTCCAGGAGCGCCCATACCGCGGCGTTGCCTTCCCGGGCCAGCAGAGTGAGCCGGGTGGCGCGCACCGTCGCCCGGATGGCCTCGTCGGGGCTGTCCCGGATGGTGTCCTCGGCCCGGCCCAGCCAGGTCCAGGCGTGGTCCGAGGCGCCGTTCTGCTCATTCATGGCCAAGGCGGCCATCCCGCGTGCGGCGCGCTCGGGGCGGCTGCCCAGCTCCTCGACGGCTGCTTCGAGCTGCTGGAAACCGGCCCGGTCGCCGACATGGCTGATCATGATGATGCCCAGCGTCAGCCGAATGTCGCCGCGAGCGGCCACCGGCAGCTGCGGATCGGCGAGGATGCGGCGCAGTACGGCGGCGTTGGCGGTGTAGTCCACGCCGTTGACGGCGATACGGGCCAGAGCGAGGGCTGCGCGCGACCGCAGCTCGACGTCCGGCTGCGGCTGGTCCAGGATCTGGTGCAGCAGCGCGGCGGCGGTGCCCTGGTCGCCCAGGGCGACCGCCTGGTCGGCGGCGGCCTCCGCCTGCCGCAGCCATGCCGCGCGATCGCCCAGGGCGAGGGTGTGATGCGCGATCTGCACCAGCGGCGGAGGCGACTGCGCCTCGAGCGCCTCGAGCGCCCGCCGGTGCAAACGGGTGCGCTGAGGGCCGGGGATGTGCTGGTAGGCGGCCTGCTGGGCCAGAAAATGCCGGAACACGTACTGGCCCGATCCGGTCTCGCGAAGCACGGAGGACCGCAGCGCCTCGGTCAGCCCCTTGGTGCCGGCGTCCGCATCCAGTCCGGCGACGCTGGTGAGAAGCGGTTCCGGGGCGGGGACGGCGAGCACAGCGGCCGCGTCGGCGATCGCCGCCCCGGCCGGTGACAGGGCAGCCAGGCGTTCGGTGATTGCTTCGCGCAGGCTTGTGGGCACCTCGGCCTGTTCGAGGCCGGCGGCGAGGTCGCCCCCACCGAGCAGCTGGCCATGCTCGCACAGAGTGATCAGGTCCTCCTCGGCTACCAGCGGCAGACCCTCGCTGCGGTGGTAAAGGACGTGCCCCAGCGCCGGTGTGGCGCGCGGTCCGAGCACAGCAAACGCCAGATCCCGGACGTCCCGCTCGGACAGCGGGTCGAGGCGGATCACGGTGCCACCGGTCCCGGGCGGGCGCCGGTACGCGGCTCCCAGCACCGGGGTGTCCACGGGCAGATCCTCGGCCCGGTAGGTGAGTACCATGCTCAGCTGCTCGGGCAGGTCCCTGGTCAACAGGAGGAGCAACTCGCGGGTGGCTTCGTCGACCCAGTGCAGGTCCTCGACGACCAGGACCGCGGGGCCCAGCGCCTCCAGAAACGAGCGGACCGCCACCACCAGCTGGTGGCGCTCGGACTGGGCGTCCTCCGGTCGCTGCGGCGGAGGCGGTAGCCGCTCCGCCAGGTCTGGCAGGAGCCGTGCCAGCGCACCGGCGGTCGCCGGAATACGGCCCGGCGGCGGTAGCCAGCGTCCCGCCTTCCGCAGGGCGTCCACAACCGGGCCGAACGGGAAGGGCTCGCGCAGCGGGTGACAGAAGCCCGTCAGCACCCGGCGGTCTTCCGCAGACCGCACGGCCTCGTGGACCAGACGCGACTTCCCGATCCCGGCCTCTCCCTCGACCAGTACGACTGCGGGTGGATGGCGGAGCGCGTTCAGCAGCAGGCCGAATTCACGCTGCCGACCAACGAATCGGAAGCTCCCACCGGTCGCCACGGCAGCGTGGCCGGGGCCGATTCGCACGCGATCACCTGCCTCGTCCACGGCACCGGACGGAGCGGCCCGGACCGGTCCCGCGGCCTTCTGCTGGCCACGCTAGACCGGTGCGTGGGAGGCGGCAAACCGCTATTCAGATTCTGCCCGCAGATACGACGCGGCCGTCAGCTGGCACGGTGATCCGCTGTCGAGTGGCTGGGGCCGTCGGATGCCATCACCAGCTCCGCGGTCACCCGGGTGCCGCCCGCTGTGATCATGACAGCGCTCCTGGCCGCGTATGCCTCCACCAGCCGCAGGCCGCGGCCGCAGCACGCCGTGTCGCCGGCCTCGTCCTCACGCACGCGGGGTGCGGGCGGCCAGGGATACCACCGCCCGGTGTCCTGGACGTGGACCGTTATCGTCCCGTCGGCGGCGACCAGCAGCACGGCAACGTCCGGACTTCCGCTGTGCCGCACCGCGTTGGCGGCCAGCTCGGTGATGATGACCGCCAGCGCCTCGTCGAGCACTTCGGACAGCGCCCACCGCCGCGCCATGTCACGGGCGAAACGCCGCAGAGCAGGCACCGACTCGGTGGACGCAGGCATGACACACACGGCCGCCCGCGCCGCGCCGGCGGTCCGGTTCGGACAAGGGGGACCCGAGGCAGCGGAGCGCGTCTTCTCGACCGTGATCATGTGGAACTCCTTCACGCCCTGCCTTTCGAAGGCCGGGCCGGGGAGTGGGGATGCATCTGGAGAGCCGGCCGCGGACAGCGACCTGCTCAGATGTGATCTGGGCCCTGCCCGGCAGGCGCAGGGCAGGGCCCGACCCTCCTCGACAGCCCGATGGGGCTGCAGAGACTGCTGGGGCAGCCCCTCGCATGCCACCCTCGCTGCGGACAACGGCCGAAACAATCAGGGAACGCTCAAGTATGGGTACTCAGAAAAATCCCGGATAGCTCCGGATGGAACATGGCAGATGTTGCCCAGGCCGGGCAGCCCGGCCTGGGAGATCACACGGCCGTATAAGGGTGGAGCCACATGAGACATCACCGCCCAAGACGCCGCGGCGTCGTCGCCTGCATCGCCGGGGAGTGTCCAATAGACGGCGGATCCGATGATCAAGGAGATGCCTGATGAGCGAGACCATCGCCGAGCACGAGGCCGCCAAGCGCGATGGCCACCGCGAGCTGGACCACGACCACCGCGCGATCCTGCCAGCCGCGTCCGACACCCACCGGCAGCACGGCCGCAAGCGCATCCGTCAGCCCCAGCCGGTCCGCGCACTTCCGTAGCAGCACCGCCCCACAGTGCCCGACCAATCCCTTACCGTCAGCCCGCACCCGCAGCCATTCAGTCGGCTCGTGCCGACGCGTCCCAGAGGCAGAAATCCCTCCTCACTGACAGGCGGGGAACAGAAGGGGGACGACGATCGGGGAAGGACCGGGCAGGAGCAGGCAGGATCTCCCCGGCGCGCCCGCCCCTGCCGGCCGCGCCCTCAGCCGTCGAGGGCGGCCGCGGCCGTGCGCAGGCGGGCCGTGGAGCCGTCGCGGCCCTTGACGACCTCCAGTTGGGCGGGGATGCGGCGGCGCAGGTCGGGGACGTGGCTGACGATGCCGACGCTGCGGTCGCGTTCGCGCAGCGAGTCCAGGACGTCAAGGACCTCGTCGAGGGTCTGGTCGTCGAGGCTGCCGAACCCTTCGTCGATGAAAAGGGTGTCGAGCCGGACGCCGCCCACCTCTTCGGTGACGACGTCGGCGAGGCCGAGCGCCAGCGCGAGCGAGGCGAAGAACGTCTCTCCTCCGGAGAGCGTCGCCGTGTCCCGTTCGCGGCCGGTCCAGGCGTCGACCACATGCAGTCCGAGGCCGGAGCGCTTGCTACCGGTGCGGGCGTCCGAGTGGACGAGGGTGTAGCGTCCGGCCGACATCCTCTGGAGCCGTACGGTCGCGGCCGCGGCGACCTGCTCGAGCCGGGCGGCCAGTACGTAGGACTCCAGGCGCATCTTGCGTTCGTTGTCCGCGGAGGTGCCGGCGGCGAGCCCGGCGATGCGGGCGACGCGGTCGTACTCCTCGCGCAGCGGGCCGAGGCTGCGAGCCTCGGCGGCGGCCTGGCGGGAGAGGCGGGCCAGTTCGGCACAGCGCTCGCGGGCGGCGGCGAGCGCGGAGGAGGCGTCGCGCAGCCGCCGTTCCGCGGCGTCATGGGCGGCGCGGGCCGTGCCGGGGTCTGCGGGCGGCTGTTCGGCGGCGGCGCGCGACTCCGGCTCGGCCAGCCGGTCGGCCACTGCCGCCGCCTCGGTCTGCCAGGCGTCGATGCGGCGCTGGACCTCGCGCTGCTCCGTGTCGTCCAGCAGAGCGGCGGCAGCGGCGCGCGGTGTGTCGAAACCGGCCTGGAAGGCCTCGTCCGCGAGGCGGGCGTCAGCCTCCTTCAGCCGCCGGGCACTGTCCTCGGCGGCGCGTACGGCCTCGGCGGCGGCGGAGAGCGTCAGGATGCGCCGCTCGAGCAGGGCGGCCCGCTCGGCGACGCTGCCGGCGCCACCCCGGGCCCGGGCCACCTCGTCCCGCAGCCCGGTCTGTTCACCCTCGAGCGCCTCGCGCCGCGACATCCGCGCGGCGGCCCGCCGCTCCGCCTGCTGCCGGGCGTCCAGCCGCTCCCTGTGCTCCCGTTCGGCGTGTTCCAGGGCCTCCTGCGCGGCGTGCAGGCCGGAGGCGACGCGGTGCGCTTCCGCGTGCTCGCGCTCCAGGTCCGCAACCTGCCGCTGGAGTTCGGGGACGCCCGGGTCGTCGGCGGTGACACGGAACGCCTGCCCGTCGGCGACGGCGGCCTCCGCTGCCGCCCCGGCGGTTGCGGTGCGCAACGGGCGGTCCGCTCTGCCGGAGTGCAGTACATCGGCCCTCGGGCGGGCCGCGGCGGAGTCACCCGTCGCGGGGGGCGCTTCGGCGGTGTCCGGCGTGCCCGCCGGCTGCTGCGGGGAGGCGGTCCCCGCGGGCCGTTCTGCCGATTCGCCCGATTCGGCTGATTCGGCTGACTCGGCTGATTCGGCCGAGTGGCGCGGTGGCGGCACCGACCCGGCCGCGGTGTCTGTTCCCCGGGTGCGGGCCTGGGCTCGGGCCGCCGCGAACGACTCGCGGAGGACGGCAAGTTCGCGTTCCGCGGCCGTGCGGGCGGCGTCGGCTTCCGTGTAGCCGGCGTAGGCCGCTTCCTCCGCAGTGCGGTCGACGTGGTCGGCCGCGGCGCGGGCCGGGTCCGGATGGTCGGGGGAGCCGCAGACGGCGCAGGGGTCTCCGGGAGTGAGCGCGCCGGCGAGTTCGGCGGCGATGCCGCGCAGACGGCGCTCCTTGAGGTCGAGCCAGCGCTCGCGGGCGGCGGCCGCGCCGTCGCGGCTGCGGCTCAGCGCCTCGACGGCCTCTCCGGCGTCCAGGGCGAGCCGGTCGCGCTCGCGGGCGGCGTGCAGCCGGCGGCGGACGGGTTCGAGGCGGCCCGCCAGGTGCTCGGCGCGGGTGGCGGCCTCCCGTGCGTCGGCGATGCGCCGTCCGAGATCGTCGTGGACGGCGTCCCAGTCGGCGAGCCAGCCGTCGGCTTCCTGGAGGAGGTCGTCGTCCGCGCGCGCCTGCCGGTCCAGCCGTGCCAGCTCTCGGGCCAGCTCGGCGTCGCGGACCTCGGCACGGCGGCCGGCGTCCAGCCCGCCGGCTTCCTGGCGGAGCTGTCGCTCGAGTGCGGAGAGGCGTTCCGCGCCCGCGTCGGCGTACTCGGGCGGGAGCTGGGCGGCGGCCCGCCGGTGTGCCGCGCTCGCCTCCCGGTGCTCGCGCTCCGCGTCGTCGCGCAGCCGCAACGCGGGTGCCACACGCTCGGCTCGGCGGGCGTGGTCGAGCCGTTCCCGGAGCTGTTCCCGCTCGGTGCGGCCGGCCTGGAGCGCCTCGGAGCGCCGGAGGGCGTCGGCATGCCGCTGCTGCAGACGGGCGAGTTCCTGCGCGGCGTCCAGCGCGTGCAGGGCGGCCGCCCGGCGGTTCTCGGCGGCGGCAAGCGCGCTCTGGGCGATGTCGCGGCGTTCGCCGGCCCCGGCGCGGGCGACGGCGGCCCACTCCAGGACGGCGGCGGCCAGTCCGGGGTCGCCCGGCTGCTGCTGGGGAGCGGGCCGCCCGTCCGCGGCGGGGCCCGCGGCCTGCTGCATACGGTGGGCGAGTGCGAGGAGTTTCTCGTCTCCGGCCCGCACCTGGTGTTCCGCCGCGCGGCGCTGTTCGGCGAGGCGCTCTTCGACGGCGGCGAAGCGGCGGGTGTCGAAGAGCCGGCCGAGGAGTCGGCCGCGGGCTTCGGCGTCGGCGCGCAGGAAGCGGGCGAAGTCTCCCTGCGGCAGCAGCACGACCTGGCAGAACTGGTCGCGGCTCATGCCCAGGAGCCGGCCGATCTCTTCGCCGATCTCCTGGTGGGAGCGGCTGAGCCCCTTCCATGTGGCGGTGTCGGTATCGTATTCGCGCAGCAGGCTCTGGGCGCGTTCGGTGGTGAAGCCGGCGCCGCGGGCCTTCGGGCGGGGTTGTGCGGGGCGTCGGGTGATCTCCAGCCGCCGCCCGGCGACGGTGAGTTCGAGGCTGACCTCGGTGAGGACGCCGGGGGGCGCATGGTCGCTGCGCAGGGAGGCGCCGGGGCTCTGGCGGGCCCCGGGCACCGCACCGTACAGGGCGAAGCAGACGGCGTCGAGGACGGACGTCTTGCCCGCGCCGGTGGGGCCGTGCAGCAGGAACAGTCCGGCGGCGGCGAGTTCGTCGAAGGCGATGTGCTGGCGGGCGGCGAAGGGCCCGAAGGCGGTGACGGTCAGGGTGTGCAGTCTCACCGGGCGGCCGCCTCCGCCACGTCCGCCGCGACCCGCACATCGTCCAGCGCACCACGCAGCACGGCGCGTTCCCGATCGTCGGGGCCGCTGCCGCCGCGTACATGCGTCACAAAGTCCGCCGCGATCTGCTCGTCGCTGCGCCCCCTGAGGCGCTGGGCGTAGGTGGCCTGGGCGTCCCGCTCGCCGCGGTCGGGGTCGAAGAGGAGGCTGAGGGTG
Organism: Streptomyces chengmaiensis; assembly: GCF_029846775.1. Lineage (NCBI taxonomy): Bacteria > Bacillati > Actinomycetota > Actinomycetes > Kitasatosporales > Streptomycetaceae > Streptomyces > Streptomyces chengmaiensis. Next base: position 21,576 of record NZ_JARWBG010000020.1, on the reverse strand, counting down.
TGCGGGAACCGTACGGCGAGCCGTGCCATGGGCTCCGCGGGGCGCACCGGGTCGGTGAGGGTCGCCTCGACGAACGACTGCTCGTGAAGGGTGTGGGCCGGGTCGTCGAGGAGGTCGTCGAGTGTGCCGCGGAGCCGGGCGAGGGGGCGCGGCACGGGGCAGTCGACGCGTTCGGCCGCGATCTCGCCGGCCGGGCCGAGGTCGATCAGCCACATGGTCTTGCGGTGCCGTGCCTCGGAGAAGGAGTACGCGAGCGGCGAGCCCGAGTAGCGGACGCGTTCGGAGAGGGTCTGGCAGCCGTGGAGATGGCCGAGGGCCGCGTAGTCGACGCCGTGGAACAAGGAGGCGGGCACGGCGGAGACTCCGCCGACGGTGATGTCCCGTTCGCTGTCGCTGGGCTCGCCTCCGGCGACGAAAGCGTGAGCGAGGACGACGGAGCGGGTGCCCTCGGGCCGCTGAGCGAGGTCGGCCCGCACCCGCTCCATGGCGGCGGTCAGCACCTGTTCATGCGCGGCTTTCTCGGTCCGGAACTCGTCCTTGACCAGGGCGGGTTCCAGATAGGGCAGGCCGTAGCAGGCCACGTCGCCGTGGGCGTCGCGCAGCACGACCGGGGTGTGGCAGTCGGCCGGGTCGGTGCGCAGATGGATCCCGGCGCGTTCGATGAGCCCGGCGGCGACGCCGAGGCGGCGGGCCGAGTCGTGGTTGCCGGAGATCATGACCGTGGGGACGTCCGCTGCGGCCAGCCGGTGCAGTGCGCGGTCGAACAGCTCGACGGCTGCGAGGGGCGGCACGGCGCGGTCGTAGACGTCTCCCGCCACCAGAACCGCGTCCACATCGCGGGAGTGCACCGTCTCGACCAGATGGTCGAGGAAGGCGGCCTGGGCGTCGAGGAGGCTGATCCGGTGGAACGAGCGTCCCAGATGCCAGTCCGACGTATGCAGGAGTCTCATGATCCCTGAGCGTATCGGCAGGCTCTGACAGTGCGTGCGGCTTCGCGTCTTTCGCGGTGCTCGGCCGTCGCCCGCTCATGCGTCGCCATATGCCTCGCCGCCGAGTTCGAGGCGGGCGGCCCCGGCCGTGGCGTCGGCGAGCCAGGTCCGGAATGCGTCGACGTCGGCGTTCGGCAGTCCGACCTCGATGGTGACGGACTCGGCGTAACGGACATCGCGGACGGACCGGCCGGTGGCGCGGAGGTCGTTCTCAAGCTTCCCCGCGCGCTGGTGGTCGACCGTGACGGAGGCGAGCCGGTAGCGCTGCCGGGTGATGGTGCCGATCGCGTCGAGGGCTTCGCCGACGACTCCCCCGTACGCCCGGATGAGCCCGCCGGCGCCGAGCTTCACCCCGCCGTAGTAGCGGGTGACGACGGCCACGGCGTATCTGACGTCGCGGCGCATCAGCATCTGGAGCATGGGCACGCCCGCGGTGCCGCCAGGCTCTCCGTCGTCGCCGGCCTTCTGTACGGCGGCGTCGGCGCCGATGACGTATGCGTAGCAGTTGTGGGTGGCGGTCGGGTGCTCCTTGCGGATGCGCGCAATGAACTCCTGCGCCTCCTGCTCGGTCGCGGCGGGCGCGAGCGCGCAGATGAAGCGCGATCGGTTGATCTCGTTCTCGTGCACGCCTGCGCGGGCGACCGTCCGGTACTGCTCCTGCATCAGGCCACCCTATGCGAGCCTCCGCGGGCTCCCGTCCGGGCGGTCCCGGACCCAGCCCCGGCCCCGACCCCGGCCCCTGAACCCGCCGGGGGAATGCGGCGCGGGCGGTGCGGGTTGTGCCGGGTATGCACGCAGACGCAGAGACGATCCGCAGGATGCTGACCGAGACGGGCGACACCTGGGCGGTGGTGGGCCTGTCGAACAACGAGGAGCGGGCGGCGCACGGCGTCGCGGAGGTCCTCCAGCGCTACGGCAAGCGCATCGTCCCGGTGCATCCGAAGGCGGAGACGGTGCACGGCGAGCAGGGGTACGCGACGCTCGCCGACATCCCCTTCGACGTCGATGTCGTGGATGTGTTCGTCAACTCGCAGCTGGCGGGCAGGATCGCGGACGAGGCTGTGGCCAAGGGGGCGAAGGCGGTGTGGTTCCAGCTCGGCGTGGTCGACGAGGAGGCGTACGAGCGGACGCGTGCGGCCGGCCTCGACATGGTGATGAACCGCTGCCCGGCGATCGAGATCCCCCGCCTGGGCTGACCGCGAGCCGCCGTCAGTTCTCTTCCAGCTCCGCCAGTGCCAGCAGCTGCTCCGGTGTGACGCCCTCCGGTATGGGGACGGGAGCGGGGGTGCGCAGCGGCGGCTGCCAGCCGGCCGCCGGGTCCCAGCGGCGTACGATCCTGGCGGGCGCGCCGGCGACCACCGAGCAGTCGGGCACCTCGCCCCGGACGACCGCGCCGGCGGCGACCACCACATTGCGGCCCAGCCGGGCTCCGGGCAGCACCACCGCGCCGGTGCCCAGCCAGCAGCCGGGGCCTATCTCCACGGGTTCGGTGCGCGGCCACTGCTTGCCGACCGGCTGCCGGGGGTCGTCGTAGCTGTGGTTGGTGGAGGTGATGTAGACGTACGGGCCGCAGTACGTGTCCGAGCCGATGGTCACCCGGGTGTCGGCGATCACATGGCTGCCGCGGCCGAGGACCACCCCGTCGCCGAGGGTGAGGATCGGGTCGGGCCCGAGGTCGAGACCGGGCATCATGCCTGCGGTGAGGGTGACCTGTTCGCCGACGATGCAGTGGTCGCCCAGTTCGATCCACGCCTCGCCGAACACGGTGCCCTGGGGGAAGGCGAGCCGGGTGCCCGCTCCGAGCCGCCGGAACCGCAGCCGCCCGGGGTGCTCGGCGGTGACCGCACCGGCGTCCTGCGCCCAGGTCCAGGCCCGATGGACCGCGCGGGTCAGGGCGCGGCGACGCCAGGAGGCGGCGCGCCGCAGGGCCGAGGAGGCCGCCGACGAGAACGTGTTTCTGTTCGTGGGCACGGGTTTACGGTAGTGGGCGTGGTGCGGGTGGCCCCCAGTGCGGGCTGTGATGTTCCCCTCCCCGCCCCTTCCCGAACCGGGGGCAGGCCCCCAGACCCCCGTACGGCCTTCGGCCGTGTCCTCAAACTCCGCCAGGCGCGCCCAACGGGCTGGAAGCTGGCGCAGCTGAATCCCAGCCTCGCCTGGGGGCACCTCCGTGGGGGTACCCCCGGACAGAGTCCGGGGGAGGCAGCTGGGGAGAGTGGGGCGCGGGGCCCGGGGCCGAGCACCCGCTGCGGGAAGGGGCGGGTGGGGAAAGGCTCCGCTGCGGGAAGGGGCCGGGCGGGGAAAGACTCCGCCGGGCGCGCCCAGGGCCGCTACCGGCGATGTCTGCCCGTCGAGGAGCGTTGTCCGGTGCCTTCGGGCGCCCCGGCGCCGAAGGCTGCGGGGCAGATCGCAAGACGGCCGGAAGTCCTCGTAGCGGAGCTACTTGGGCCGACGCAGCGCGGGGGCGTCTCCCGGGCCCGCAGGGCCCAGGGCGTGCGGGTTCCGTGCCCGCAGGGCCCAGGGGGGCGTCTCCCGGGCCCGCAGGGCCCAGGGAGTGCGGGTTCCGGGCCCGCAGGGCCCAGGGGGTGGGTGTCCCGCCCACGCCGGAGGCTGTGGGGGAGCGTGCAGGGCGGCGCGAGTGGGCAAAGCCTGCCGGGAGGGGGCACTAGGCTCCGCCCGCATTGCGGTTCCGGTTGGCCCGGTTGAGGTGGTGGCCGCGCGACTGGGACTCCAGCTTCTTGCGGGCGCGGGCGACGTGCTGTTCCACGGTGCGGGGCGACAGGTGGAGGGTCACGGCTATCTCGCGGTTGGTCAGGCCCGCCGAGGCGAGGTCGACGACTTCCTCCTCGCGCGGGGACAACTGGTCGCCGTAGCCGGGCCGGCCGCGGGGGCGGGGCTGCTCGGGCGCGGGATGGTGGGTGCGGAGCGTGGCCCGTACACGGGCCGCGTCCCAGGTGGCGCCCAGGTCGGTCAGCTTCGACACGCAGGAGGTGAGTTCCGCGACTGCCGCCTCGGGGTTTTCCCCGCAGGCCAGCGCGGACCGTGCAGCGGCCTCCGCGGTGAGCACGGCCGCGTAGGGGCGGGGCATCCTCTCGTACATCGCGGCGGCCTGCCGGTAGTGCCCGACCGCCTGCTCCGGTTCGCCGACGGCCTCGTGGAGCACTCCACGGCTCCAGGACAGCGAGGCGGCGGCCGAGGGCACGACGCGCCCCTTGAGGCCGGCTTCGAATTCGTCCAGCAGGTCCTGCGCGGCCTGTCGGCGGCCGGCGCGCGCGATGGCCTCGACGGCCCAGGGGGCGACTTCGGACGCCCAGGCCCACACTCCTTTGTCGCGCAGCCGGTCCCAGGCCGCGGCCGCCTCGGCTGTCGCGGTCTCCAGGTCGTCGCGTGCCAGCGCGGTGCGCACCAGGGCGCCTGAGGCGGTGGCCGCGTGCGGCAGCGGCGAGTCGGCCGACGGCGGATGCCCGCCGCCGGACAGCCAGGCGGCCATCTGCTGCCATTCGCCCTGGGCGAGTGCGAGCAGGCCGAGGACGATCCGGGCGTCCGCCGCGGGTCCCGGCATCACTCCGCTCTCGGCGACGAAGGCGCGCGCCCGTGCCGACAGTCCGGTCCAGTCTCCGACCGCCCAGTCGAGGAGCAGCCGGGTGCCGCGCCCGTCCTGTTCGACATAGGTGGCTCCGCAGGCGCCGGCGAGGTCGACGCCCTCGTCCAGCAGGTCGCCGACGCGCGGCAGATAGCCGAGCCACAGGGCCGCGTCCGCGGCGTTGACCAGTCCGCGTGCCACGTGCGGGGCGCTCAGGGCGTCCTGCGCGCCGGTGCGCAGCGACTCCACGACGTCCCAGGCAGCGGGGTCTCCGGTCTCCAGCAGTACGGCGACGCAGTTCGCCGCCACCGCCGCCTGTACTTCGACGTCCTCGCTGCCCGCGGCCGCCCGCTGTGCCTTCTCGAGCCATTCGAGGTTGCGTTCCAGGGGGACGGCGGACATCACGGGCATCGCCAGCGCGGACATGGCGCGGGCGGCCAGCGGAGGCCGCTCCGCCAGCTCGTCGACGGCCTGTTCGAGCTCCACCCAGCCTTCGAGGCCCATGCCGGCCTGGTTGTAGAGCAGCAGCCCGAGGTCGAGCCTGATCTGCCCGCGTACGACGGCCGGCAGGGACTGTTCGGCGAGGATCTGCCGCAGCACCGCCACGGTGTGTTCGGTGTGCAGTCCCAGGACGGCGCTGTGTGCGAGCAGGGGTGCGAGCCGGGCCCGTACGGGCAGCGGCACCGAAGGGTGGGACAGCGTGTGTTCGAGCAGGTCGACGGCCTTCTGGTGGTCCCCGGCCGCGGCGCTGTCCCGGGCGGCCCTTTCGACGGCCTGGAGCCAGCCGCGCAGGGGCCCGCCGCCGAGGCGCCGGTGCTCTGCGAGCCGGTCCCAGGGGACCGGCTGGCGTCGGGCGAGGACACGGGCGGCTCTGCGGTGCATGTCCTGACGGACCGGGCCCGGCAGCTCCCGGTAGACGGCAGTGGCCGCCAGCGGTGCGGGGAATCCGTAGCGGTCCAGGCTCTTTTCCTCCAGCACGCCTGCGGTGAGTGCCTGCTGAAGGGCGCGGCGGCCCGTGTCGGGGTCGAGGCCGGCAACGGTGCGGAGTTCGTCCGCGGCGGCGGGCCGGTCCAGCACGGCCGCCGCGTGGACGACGGGCCGGTGCTCGCCGGGCAGTGCGGCGAGGCGCCCGAGCGTCAGATGGGCCAGGCGTACGGGGATCCCCGCCGCATCCACGTCGCGGGCCGCGTATCGCTCCTTGGGGCCGCAGACGTCTTCGATCTGGCGTACCAGGTCCACTACGACCTGGGGCAGGCCGCCGGTGAGGAGGTGGACGCGGGAGGTCAGGGCGGGCGGGCAGGATTCGGCTCCGAGGCGCTCCCGCGCGATCCGGCGCACCTGGTCGGCGTCCAGCGGGTCCAGTCGGATGTGCAGCAGGGACAGGGCGGCGGGGTAGTTGACGGGTGCGCCGAGCGGCAGGGCGGGCTCGGGGAGTTCTTCCGGCCGGTAGGTGAGGACGGCGGCGAGGGCTTCCGGGGGCTGCTCCAGCAGCCGCCGGAGCAGGTCCCGGCCGTCCGGTCCCGCGCGGTGCACATCCTCGGCGACGAGCAGGACGGGCCCGTCCTGCTCGTCGGTGTGCAGCAGTTGGTCGAGGTCCGGGGCCAGGGCGACGGCGTCCGGATAGCGGCGGCTGCCCGGGGCAGTCTCCGCCGCCGCATCCGCTGGGTCGGGGGCGGCGGCGGGGGCAGGTGCATGCGTCGGGGCCCGGGCCTGCCGACGGGGCCGCCCGGCGGCGGGGCGGTGCTCGAGCAGCACCCCTGTGGAGGTGAAGGCGAGGGTCACGCACGCCCGGTCCGCCGCCTCGGGGGATTCGAGCAGCCGGTGGGCCAGGCGGCTCTTGCCGAGCCCCGCCGCTCCTTCGACGAACAGCAGGGACGGGTGGCGGGCGGTGCGGGCGAGGCTCTGCCGCAGCCAGCGCTCCCAGGTCGCGTCACCAATGGGCTCACCCAGTGTGCTCACCCACTCACCCTCATAGACAATTCCGGGCAATTCATTTGTTTACGTATCCGTACTTCAGTCTCCCTGATTGCGCGCCGGGCGCACCGCGGGAAGTTTTGAGCTGCCGGACCAGGGCGGGGACGCCCCTGCGTGCGGAGACGGCGGGGGCCTTACGGCCCGGCCGTCAGACACTCGCCCGGGCGTCCGCCCGGGCAGAAGGAGCCGACGTGATCGCATCAGAGGAGACCTCCCGCCTGCCCTCTTCCTCTCTCGCACCCCCGGGCGGTTCCTCAGGCCTCGCTCAGTGCGCGATGCCGGCCACCCCCGAGTCCGCGCGGGTTCTGCGACACTTCGCCGGGGCTGTCGCACGGCGCTGGAGGCTGGCGGAGCATTTCCATGAGGCGCTAGCCGTGATCGTCAGCGAGCTGGTGGCCAATGTGGTGCTGCACAGCGGAAGCACCTGGGTGGCGGTGGCCATCAAGGTGCGCGGCGACACGCTGACGGCGGAGGTCAGGGACGGCGGCCGGTGGAAGCACCGCACCACCCGCCGCCGGGAACCGCTGGACGCGGACGCGGACTGCGGCCATGGGCTGCGGCTGGTGGACGCCTTCGCGAGCCGCACGACGACCCGTCGGCTGGAGATGGGGAGCGTCGTGGTGGCCGAGATCCTGATGGCGGCCTGCTGCACGGAGGCCTGCCGCTGCGATCTGCCGCCCCGGTCGGCCCCGCGGGGCTGAGACGCGGCCGCTCCCCGCCATGGCCGGATCAGGGGCGCGAGGGCGCAAGGCCCGAGGCTTACGAGGGCTCGGGGACGCTCGAGGCTCAAGGCCTGCTATCAGCGCGACTGCGGCTCGGCGGCGCGGTGCGCCTCGGCGAGGCCCGTGTACATCGCCGCGTTGACCTTGATGCCCTCGCGCTCCTCGTCGGTCAGCTCGCGCCTGACCTTGGCGGGGACGCCCGCGACCAGGGAACCGGGCGGCACCCGCATGCCCTGCGGCACCAGCGCCTGGGCGGCGATCAGGGAGCCCGCGCCGATGTGCGCCCCGTTCAGGACGGTCGCGCCCATGCCGACCAGCACATCGTCCTCGACGGTGCAGCCGTGCAGTACGGCGTTGTGTCCGACCGAGACGCGCGCGCCCACGGTGACGGGGAAGCCCGGGTCGACATGGACGGTGCAGTTGTCCTGGATGTTGGAGTCCGGCCCGAGGACGATCGGACCGCAGTCGGCGCGCAGCACGGTGTGGTACCAGACGCTCGCGCCGGCCTCCATGGTCACCTCGCCCACGACCACGGACGTGGGCGCCGTGAAGGCGTCCGGGGAGATCCTCGGGGTCTTTCCGCCGACCGCAGCGATCAGTGCACGTTCCGTCATCGCCGTCTCCTCCTCGTGTGTCCTGCGCATGCCCTCTGTCCTGTGCATGCCTCGCCCGGCTCAGTCTCCGACGGCGATGAGGTCCCGCTCCGAGGCGGCCCCGTCCCGGTCGGCCGGGACTGCCGGGGCCGGGGATTCCGTGCGGACGGCGGCTTTCCTGGCACGGCTCTTGAGCACCAGCACGGAGGTGAGCCCGATGGCGACGGCGAGGATCAGCCCCAGCCAGGAGAACCGCTTGAGCCATGCCTCGGCGACGATCCCCACGGAGTAGACGACGGCGGTCGTGCCGCCCGCCCACAGGATGCCGCCGAAGACGTTGGCGATGAGGAACTTCCAGTACGGCATGCGCAGCACGCCCGCGAGCGGACCGGCGAAGATCCGCAGCAGCGCCACGAAGCGGCCGAAGAACACGGCCCACATGCCCCACTTCTCGAAGGAGCGCTCCGCCATGGCGATCTGCGCTTCGCCGAAGTGCTTGGGGAACCTGCGGCCGAGCCAGGCCAGCAGGGGACGGCCGCCCTTGCGGCCGATGGCGTAGCCGATGGAGTCGCCGATGATCGCGCCTGCGACGGCGCAGGCCCCGAGGACGTACGGATCGATCTCACCGTGCTGGGAGGCGAGCAGCGCCGAGCTGACGAGGATGATCTCGCCCGGCAGCGGGATGCCGAGGCTCTCGAGCCCGATCACCACCCCTACCAGGAGGTAGATGCTGACCGCGGGGACGGTCTCGAGCCACTCCTGGACGTGCAAGCCGGTTCCTCCCAAAGTGCTGCGCCGCCGCGCCCCGTGCGCTGCCCGGCGTGCGCCCCGTTGCGGCGCACGCCGGGCAGCCTATCCCGCCGGACCAGCGGGATCGTCGAGGGGCTCGGTCTGGGGGGAGCCTTCAGCCTGCGGCTGCTCAGCCGTGGGGGCGGAGTGTCCAGACGACGGTCATCTCTCCGGTCACCGCGCCGTCCTCGCGGGTGATGGAGATGGAGACGGGGAACTCCGGGCGGCCGCCGGCGTCCAGCTCGGCGACAACCTCGTCCCGGGGGCGGCCGAGGGTGGCGGTGGCGGTCACCACGCCCTTCGCCAGCTTCTTGTAGGCGATCTCCGCCGTGACCGCGAGCGGCACGGCGCGGCCGAGCTGGTCGCCGAAGGCGCCCATGACGACGGCGCCGCTGGCGGTCTCGGCGAGGGTGAACATCGCGCCGGCGTGCGGCCCGCCGACGTGGTTGTGGTAGGCGGGCTGGTCCGGCAGCCGGACGACGGCCCGCTCGGGGGTGCTCTCCAGGAACTCCAGGTTGAGGGTCCTGACCATGGGGACCGAGGCGGCGACCATCTCGCCGGCGGACATTTGATCTGCGCTCATGAGGCGCGATGTTACCCACGAGTAGCGCCCTTGGCCATCCCCGGGCGGTCTGCGGAAGGGCGGCCGAAGGAGAGCCCCTGCGGGGGCGGACGCAGAAGCGGCAGTCGGCCCCCTCTATGGTTACTCGCCATGTGGCCAGGACAGCAGCCGCCCGGGGGCGAGCAGAATCCGCAGCAGCAGAACCCGAACCCGTACCAGCAGCCGGGGCATCACCAGCAGAACCCCTACCAACAGCCGGGCTATCAGCAGCCCAATCCGTATCAGCAGCCCACCGTGCCGCAGTACGCCGTGCCGGGGCAGCCGCCGGGGGCCGTGCAGCCGGCGAAGGACGAGAAGAAGAAGACGGTGATCACGGCGATCGTCGCCGCCGTGGCGGTCATCGCAACCGCCGTGGTCACGGGCGTCGTTGTGTTCAAGGACGACGGCAAGGGCACATCGGACAAGGCCGGCGGCGCGGGGGCCGCCGCGTCTTCGTCCCCGTCCGCCGCCGCGTCGACCGAGTCGGACCAGCCCGGTGAGAGCTCCGAGTCTCCCGCGGACAACCCCCGTGGCGGCGCGGACGCCAAGCCGACCGTCCCCGGCTGGAAGGTCGTCAGCAACCCCAAGCACGGTACGCAGTTCGACGTCCCGGCCGACTGGGAGGTCGCAGGCACCGGTGTGATCACCGGCTTCGAGGACGAGAAGAAGGGCGACGGCTCCCTGGCCGTCGGAATGTCCGCCCCGGCGCACCTCAAGACCAAATGGTGCGAGTTCGACAGCGACAAGGACGGGCGCAAGGAGGACTGGGGGCTTGCCACGGCCGGCTCCAAGGGGGGCAAGGGCGCGAAGAACGCCGCCGAGGCCGCGTACAACGAGGCCGGCAACTGGTCCTGGGCCGCCTATGCGCAGACGGAGCCGAAGGGCACGGTGAAGGTGGCCGAGGCCAAGGACTACACCACCGCTTCCGGTCTGAAGGGCAGCGTCGCCACGGCCACCGCCAAGGGGGTGAAGAAGGAGAACAAGTGCGAGACGGACGGCAAGTCCATCGCCTTCTCCTTCAAGGACGCCAAGGGCGACTTCAAGACCTGGATCCTGTACGCCAACGCGGGCATCGAGGACGAGGTGCCGGACGAGACGATCCAGAAGATCCTCAGCACCGTGCGGCTGGCCGACTGACCCGCGCGCTCGTGAACCAGACGACGGGGCCTCAGCCGATGCTGAAGGCCCCGTCCGGCGGTTCCGGGGAGGGCGCCGCCGCCGCGTCCGCAACCGGGGACGCCGAGCCGGTCAAACGGGCGAGCGCCGTGCCGTACTCGACGCGCGCGGGAAAGGCGTCGGCCGCGGTACGACGGGCCAAGGCCGCGGTGTCGACGGGCCGGTGCGCGGCGACCAGCACCGCGTTGCCGAAGCGGCGGCCGCGCAGCACGGACGGCTCCGCGATCAGCACGAGCTCTTCGAAGACCTCGGCGAAGGCGGCGAGCTGCGAGCGCAGAAAGGCGAACGGCGCGGAGTCCGCGAGATTCGCCAGATAGATCCCCGAGGGGCGCAGGACCCGCTCGGCGGCCCGCGCGTACTCGGCGGTGGTGAGATGGGCGGGGACACGGGCCCCGCCGTAGACATCGGCGATCAGCACATCGGCGCTGTCCGCCGGTGCGGCCTCCAGCCAGGCGCGGGCGTCGGCGCCGTGCACGGCGATGCCGGAGCCGGGCGGCAGGGGAAGGTGTTCTGCGACCAGCGCGAGCAGCCCCCGGTCGGCCTCCACCACGTCCTGCCGGGAGCCGGGCCGGCGGGCCGCGACATAGCGGGGCAGCGTCAGCGCCCCGCCGCCCAGGTGCAGCGCGTCCAGCGGCGCGCCCTCCTCGGCGAAGACGTCGAGGACATGGGCGACCCGCCGGGTGTACTCGAACTCCAGATGGTCCGGGGCGTCGAGGTCGACGTACGACTGCGGTGATCCGTCGACGGTGAGCAGCCAGCCGCGCGGCCGGTCCACATCGGGCATCAGCTTGGCGACGCCGCCGTCTACGTCCCGGATGACGGGTATCTGCTCCTCCACCGTCCTATTGTGCCCGTGTGTACCCGTGCTCTGCCCCCACATTCCGCGGCGGGGGCGAGCCCCCGGACCCCCGGTGCGGCCTGAAGGCCGTGTCCTCAGTCGCCGGACGGACTGGAATTCGAGGCGCAGGGGCCGGAAGTCAAGCCTCTCGGGCGTTTGAGGAGCGGGGGTCCGGGGGCTGGGCCCCCGGACTCAGAGCAGCGCGGTGACCGTGCCCGCGCCGACCGTCCGGCCGCCCTCGCGTATCGCGAAGCCGAGACCCGGCTCCAGCGGAACCGCCCGCCCCAGTTCGACGGTCACGGGGACCGTGTCACCGGGGTGCGCCAGACCCGCTCCGCCGAGGTCCACCTCGCCGACGACGTCCGCGGTGCGGATGTAGAACTGCGGCCGGTAGCCCGTGGAGACGGGCGTCGTCCGGCCCCCCTCCCGTGCCGACAGGACGTACACCTGCGCCCGGAAGCACCTGCTCGGCGTCACGCTGCCGGGCGCCGCTGCCACGTGCCCCCGCCGCACGGAGTCGCGCGGCACCCCGCGCAGCAGCAGCGCCACACTGTCCCCGGCCTCCGCGGCCTCCATCGGCTTGCCGAAGGTCTCCAGACCGGTGACGACCGTGGTGATCCCGGCGCCGAGCACCTCGACGCGGTCGCCGACGCGGACGGCGCCCCGCTCCACCGCACCGGTGACGACGGTGCCCCGGCCGCTGATGGTGAGCACGTTCTCCACGGGCAGCAGAAACGGCGCGTCCGTGTACCGGACGGGCATCGGCACATAGGTGTCGACGGCGTCCAGCAGCGCTTCGACCGCCGCGGTCCAGCGCGGGTCGCCTTCGAGGGCGCGCAGCCCCGAGACGCGCACGACGGGCGCGCTGTCCCCGCCGTACCCGTGCGCGGTGAGCAGCTCGCGGACCTCCAGCTCGACGAGGTCCGTCAGCTCGTCGTCGCCCGCGTCGGCCTTGTTGAGCGCCACGACGATGTGGTCGACGCCGACCTGGCGGGCGAGCAGGACGTGTTCGGCGGTCTGCGGCATGACGCCGTCGAGCGCGGAGACGACCAGGATCGCCCCGTCCAGCTGGGCTGCCCCGGTCACCATGTTCTTGACGTAGTCGGCATGCCCCGGCATGTCCACATGGGCGTAATGCCGGGTGTCGGTCTCGTACTCGACGTGCGCGATGTTGATGGTGATGCCGCGGCGCGCCTCCTCCGGGGCGCGGTCGATGCGGTCGAAGGGGGTGTACGCACCGCCGGCGCCGCGGTCGCTGAGGACCTTGGTGATGGCGGCGGTGAGTGTGGTCTTGCCGTGGTCGACATGGCCCATGGTGCCGATGTTGAGGTGCGGCTTGGTCCGCACGTATGCCGTCTTGGGCATGGCTGGGAGCGGTTCCTTCCCGGAACTCGACAAGTGGACTCCGCGCGGAGGATGTTCTCCTGGCGGAGGGGGACCCCTGGGCCTTGCCGACCCTCCCCCTGCGGGGTCCTCCGGACGATCCGGGAAGGGTCAGCTTCGGGCGCCGTCGAGGGGCGCCGGGGCAGTGACGACGGCAGCCTTCGGCGCGTCCGCGACTGCGGACGGCGCTGTGGTGAAGGTGTGCCGGAACATGGCCACGATGGTCGCGTACGGCGTCCGCGGCGTCGAATGGTTTTCCGCGCCGGTGCACGGCAGTTCACCGGTGTGCGGCCCACCAGCGATGTGCGGGGGCGGGGGCGAGCGGGGGCGGGGAAGGACTACCGCGGGAGGTTCTTCACCGCTTCCCGGACCGACAGGGGCGCGAGCCGGTCGTGTGCCCCGGCGACGAACGCGCGCACGGCCTCCGGGTCGGTCCTGGCATACTCGCGCAGCGCCCAGCCGATCGCCTTGCGGATGAAGAAGTCCGGGTGGCCCGACCGGCGCAGGCAGTGGCGGAAGAGCCGTCCGGCGTCGGTGTCCTGCCCGGAACGGAGCTGATGGAGCAGCGCGCCGCGTACGAGCCACAGATCGTCGTGCTCGATCCAGTCGTCCATGACCGGGACCAGTTGGGGGTCGGCGCGCACCAGGGGCCCGACGACATGGGCGGCGAGCAGATCGACGGTGTCCCACCAGGGGACGCGGGTGATCAGCGTCCGCACGACCGGCAGCAGCCCCGGGGAGCACCGGCCCGCATGGCGGCGCAGATAGTCGGCGGCGAAGTAGTGGTACTCGCGCTCCGGCAGCCGCCAGCAGCGCAGTGCGACCGCGGCGCAGTCCGCCTCGGCGGGGCGGGGCGTGTTCTCCAGCACCGTGCGGGACAGTGCGCGCCGCTCGGGGGCGGCGATGCCGAGGAAGGGGGCGACGTGCTTCATGTAGCGGGACATGTCCGCGGCGCGCGCCGGGTCCGCCGCCGCGGGGTAGACCGTGGTGAGCCGGTCGAGAACGGCGTCGGCGAGGGCGCTGTCCGGGATGGCGTCGGCCGCGTTCGCGGCGTCGCCCGGGGCGGTCGCATCGGTCATGGGCCTACATTACGGCGATCACATCGGGGTGTCGGTTAGTCTCCCCGGATGCCGCTCCCCGTCCCCGGTACGCTCCCCGACCGCTCCCCGGCCCCGTGTCCCGCCGCCGTTTCCGAGGCGCCGTCCGTCCCGGTCCGGCCGTCCGGGGCCGTGCTGCGCTCGCCCTGGTCACGGCTGGCGCTGCTGATCGCCGTGCTGGTCGGTGCGGGCGTCGCCGTGCTGCTGTACGAGCCGCAGCGGCTGCTCGCCTCGGGGTGGCCGCCCGAGCTGAGCGGTGCGGGTGCGGCGGCGGTGTTCGCCGCGGCGTACGGGCTGTGCACCGCCGCGTTCGTGCCGCGGCCGCTGCTGAATCTGGCGGCGGGCGCGCTGTTCGGCGCACAGCTCGGGCTCGCCGCGGCGATCGGCGGGACGGTGCTGGGCGCGGGGATCGCCTTCACGCTCGGCCGGGTGCTCGGCCAGGACGCCCTGCGGCCGTTTGTGCGGGGTCGCTGGCTGGCCGCCGCCGACGGGCAGTTGAGCCACCACGGGTTCCGCTCGATGCTGGCGATCCGGCTGTTCCCTGGCGTGCCGTTCGCCGCGGCGAACTACTGTGCGGCGGTCTCCCGCATGGGGTATGCGCCCTTCCTGCTGGCGACCGGTCTGGGTTCGATCCCCAACACGGCGGCGTACGCGGTCGCGGGCAGCCAGGCCACCGCTCCGACGTCGCCCGCGTTCCTGGGCGCGACGGGGTTCATCGTGCTGACGGGTCTCGCGGCGGCCGTGGTGGCCTGGCGCAAACGCCACCGTCTGCACAGCCGTTGAGCGGCACGTCCGCGCGCGGCCGGACCGTACGTCTTCGCGGGCCGTCGGGCGGCGGCGGCACGGGGCGGTGCGGGCCCCGGCGAGGGGGCTGGCGCGGGGCGGTCACCTGAGGACGCTACGCTGCCTCCGATCGGCGCATGATCGGGAGATCGGGAGCACGCGTCGGCCGGTCATACGTGATCATCTCTTGGGTGGCTTAGTTTTCCATGTCTTGGTTCGAATCATTCATCCTCGGGCTCGTCCAGGGGCTGACCGAGTTCCTGCCGATCTCCTCCAGTGCGCATCTGCGGCTCACCGCGGCCTTCGCCGGCTGGGAGGACCCCGGGGCGGCCTTCACGGCGATCACCCAGATCGGCACGGAGACGGCCGTGCTGATCTACTTCCGCAAGGACATCCTCAGAATCCTGTCCGCGTGGCTGCGCTCGCTGACGGACAGGGAGATGCGCAGCGACCACGACGCCAAGATGGGCTGGCTGGTGATCGTCGGCTCCGTTCCCATCGGCGTGCTGGGCCTCACACTCAAGGACGCGATCGAGGGCCCCTTCCGCGATCTGCGCCTCATCGCCACCACCTTGATCGTGCTGGGCCTGGTGCTCGGTTTCGCCGACCGGCTGGCCGCCCGCGACGAGACGGGGGGCCGGCACCGTGCCGTCCGGGAGCGCAAGACGCTTCAGCAGCTGGGCATCCGGGACGGCCTGATCTTCGGCGTGTGCCAGGCCATGGCGCTGATCCCCGGTGTCTCCCGCTCCGGGGCCACCATCAGCGGCGGTCTGCTGATGGGCTACACCCGCGAGGCGGCGGCCCGCTACTCGTTCCTGCTGGCGATTCCGGCCGTGCTCGCCTCGGGGGTGTACGAGCTGAAGGACGTGGGAGAGGGGCATGTGTCCTGGGGGCCGACGATCTTCGCGACGGTCATCGCCTTCGTGGTCGGGTACGCGGTCATCGCTTGGTTCATGAAGTTCATCACTACGAAGAGCTTCATGCCGTTTGTGATCTACCGAGTGATCTTGGGACTTGTGCTGTTCATCCTGGTCGGAACGGATGTGCTCAGCCCGCACGCGGGCGAATCCGGCGGCTGAACCAGGGCCGCACAGGTAGCGCTATCTAGCATTTCCTAGCGCCTGACTGCATCACCACGCCATGATCATCTCCCACTCGTCTCCCACCCAGGAGACCGGGAGACGATCAGCCAGAAGTGCGCACCTGCAAAGTCGGGAGCAGAAAGGAGGGCCCGCACAGCAGGGGTTTCCCCTCCACGATCCTTGCCACAGCAGCCTTCTCAAGGCCTGGGTTCTCCACTGCAGAAGCGGAGGCCCGCGATGCACGAGGGCGCACATGCGCCTGTACGCCTGCTGCATACAACCCAGCGACTGGGTCGCTCGTCAGCCTTCGAGCGGGCGGCCCTGTGCTGCCCGCAGGCGGGCCAGACCGGAGATCCGCGTGCGAGCAAGTGGCAGTTCGTCTTCGGGGGTCGGGAGCGTGACGGGCATGGACCACACACCGCTGGTCTGGGAGGCGATGCCGAGCGCGACCATCACCTCGGCGAGTCCCATGCCGTGGCCGGGACAGGGAGCCCGGCCACGGTGAGTACGTCGGTGCAGTCGGCCTCCTTCCCGGCAACCAAGGCACGGATCTGGGCCTTGGTTGCCGTCCCGCGCAGCGGTAATCGCGGAGCCAACTCAGCCTGCGGGTGCCGAGAACTCCATCCATATCCCGTGACCTGTATGTTCTCGTGAGTGGCCGACGTTCGCCGGATGGGCGTGTCAGGCTGATCGATCGTGCTGCTGCGACTGCCCTACCTCGCCATGTCGAGTGTGTTCGCCTTCATCCGGCTGCTGCCGATGAGCGATGTGGACAAGGAGATCGAGATATTGACGCTGCGCCACCAGTTGGCGGTCCTGCAGCGGCAAATCGACAGGCCCCGGGTCGCCCCGGCGGACCGCGCCTTCCTTGCCGCGCTCCTGCACCGGTTGCCCAGGGCCAGGCTGCGGCAGCTTCACCTGATCGTCTCGCCGGACACGATTCTGCGGTGGCACCGCGACCTCATGCGTCGCCGACACGCAGACGGAGCTTCCCGCCGTAAGCGGGCCGGCAGACCGCCGACCCGCCGCGCCATCCAGGCCCTCATCCTGCGCCTGGCCCACGAGAACCCAGGCTGGGGCTACCGGCGCATCCACGGTGAACTCGCCGCCCTCGGCATCAAGGTCGCGCCATCCACCGTATGGGAGATCCTCCGAGCGCACGGGATCGAGCCCGCACCCGAACGCGACCACCAGACCTGGGCCGCCTTCCTGCGCAGCCAGGCCCACGCGATCCTGGCCTGCGACTTCTTCACCGCCACCACCCTCAATGGCGCGAGCGTGTATGTCTTCGCCGTCATCGAGCACGCCAACCGCCGTATCCACATCCTCGGTGCAACGACTCATCCCACCGCGGCCTGGGTCACCCAGGCCGCCCGGAATCTCGTGATGGACCTCCAGGACGCCGGAGCCAACGTCACGTGCCTGATCAGGGACCGCGACAGCAAGTACACCCCGGCGTTCGATGCTGTCTTCGCCGCCGAGGGCATCGAAACTGTCACCACCGGCATCCGCGTTCCCCGGATGAACTCAATCATTGAACGTTGGGTGCAGACCTGCAGACATGAGCTCCTCGACCGCACCTTGATCTGGAACCAGGCCCACCTGCTTCACGCGCTCGGGGAATTCGAGTCGTTCTACAACCAGCATCGGCCTCACCGTACGCTGCACAGCGCGGCGCCCCTGCGGCCCGTTCCCGAACCGATCACCGAGTCGGGCCGAGTCGACCGCCTCGACATCCATCGACGTGATCGACTCGGTGGCATCCTGCATGAGTACGCTCATGCCGCCTGATCTGCGAGGACGTAATATTCGGCACCCGCACCGGCTTGAGCCCTCGCTGCCGCTGGGCAAAAGGCCGGGCCGTCCACCGGTGTGGACCCGGCGGCAGTTGATAGACGGCATACGGTGGCGGACCAGGACTGGTGCCCCGTGGCGCGACCTGCCGGAGCGGTATGGGCCGTGGGACCGGGCCTACGACCTGTCCGGCGCTGGCAGCGCGACGCCACCTGGAAGCGGATCTTCGAGCAGTTGCAGGCCGAGGCAGACGCGAAGGGCTTGATCACGTGGGACGTCAGCGTGGACTCCACAATCGCCCGGGCTCACCAGCACGCCGCCGGGGCACGTAAAAGGGGGCGCTACAGAAGGAACCTCCCGGCGGCGTCGACAACGAACCCGACGACCACGGCCTCGGACGCTCGCGCGGCGGGCTGACCACCAAGCTGCACCTGGCGGTCGAGCAGGGCCAAAAGCCGCTCTCACTGCTTGTCACCGCCGGCCAGCGGCACGACAGTCCGCAGTTCCAGCCGGTCCTGGAGCGCATCCGGGTGCCCCGCATAGGACGAGGCCGACCGCGAACCCGGCCGGACAAGGTCCGCGCCGACAAGGCGTACGGCTCCCGCGGGAACCGCGCCTACCTGCGAAGACGCGGCATCGGCTACACCATCCCGGAGAAGGCTGACCAGGTCCGCAACCGCAAGAAGCTCGGCTCTCGCGGCGGCCGTCCGCCGAAGTTCGACAAGGCCGATTGCAAGGAGCGCCACGCGGTGGAATGCGGGATCAATCGCCTCAAGCGCCACCGAGCCGTGGCCACCCGGTACGAGAAACTCGCCGTCCGCTACGAAGCGACCGTGCTGGTCGCGGCCATCAATGAGTGGCTGTGACCAGCACTTTCGCAACACGCCCTAGTAGTACTTCGTTAGGTTGAGCTGGAGAGGATCTGTTGTCTTCGCCTTCGGGTTGGTAACTGGCGGTGGCAGGTGGGGCATGCGCCGGTCCAGCAGAGCAACAGGTCCTGCATGGTGTGGAGGACCTGGTAGAAGGTCAGGCCGGCGCTGTTGCTTTTGGGTCCAGGCGGCGGAGGGTGCAGAAGGCGTGGGCGGCGGTGACGAGGGTGGCGTGGTGGTGCCACCCGCGCCAGGTGCGGCCTTCGAAGTGGTCCAGTCCCAGGCCGTGCTTCATCTCGCGGTAGTCGTGTTCGATCCGCCAGCGCATCTTCGCGAGCCGGGCCAGGTGCCGCAGTGGGGTGTCGGCGGGCAGGCTGGTCAGCCAGTACTCGGTGGGCGCTTTCTCGCCGGTGGGCCACTCGCTCAGCAGTGTCGCGGTGGGCAGAACGCCGTCCCAGGCGGTGGAGCCGCCAGCTTGGGCGATGGTGTGCCTGCGGGCCGCGACGCCGGCCGGACGCACCGTCTCGACTTTGAACCTCGAGCGCATCGGACCGCGCGAACCGGTGCGCCAGGTGGCCTGCCGGTATGCCTTGCGTCCGGTCCCGGTGGCCAGGTCCTTCAGGGAGGAAGCCTTGGTGCGGTAGCGGACAGCGGGTTTGCGTCCGGTTCCGCTCCAGGCGGGGGCGGTGGGGACGGCGGCGGCCGGGTGGGCGGATTCGTCCGCCCGGACGGCGGCGGCCGGGTGGGCGGATTCGTCCGCCCGGACGGCGACGACGAAGTCCAGACCACGGTCGGCCAGAGCCTGTCGGAAGGCGTTGTTCTGGCCGTACCCGGCATCCGCGACGATCACCTTGGGTTCCAGGCCCCAGCCGATCGCCTCGTCGATCAGGTCCAGGGCCAGACGCCACTTTTCCCGGTGCCCCACCTCCTCGGGCACCCCCGCCTTGACCCGGCGCGCGAGGTCGTCCTGCCACTCGGCCGGCAGGAACAGCCGCCACGAGATCGGCACGGAAGCGGTGTCGGACGCGGCGTGCAGGCTGACCGCGACCTGACAGTTCGACTGCTTGCCCAACGCCCCGCACCACTGCCGGGCCACCCCCACCGACATCTTCCCGTCCTTGGGGAACGACACATCGTCGATCACCCACACCTCGGGATCCACGACTGGAACCGTCTTGACGGCTACCGCCCGCAACACCGCGGCATGGTCCCACGGAGACTGGTTCACAAACTGCTGCAAGGCCTGCATGTCGCCGTCCGGCAGCCGCTCGGCCATCGGCTGGATCGACTTCCTGCGGCCGTCCAGCATCAACCCCCGCAGATAGCAGTCACCCTTCGCCCGCTGATCCCTCCGCGGCACCGACGCGAACACCTCAGCCACGAACTCGCCCAACTCACCCCGGAGTTGCTCGATCTCCCCCAGCTCCATCAGAGCAGCATGCCCAACCCGACAGCCCGAGATCAAATCAACCTCACCTCGCGCTTTCGCGAGGTGAGGTGTCCGAGGCTTGATCAAATAAGCGGAGAGTGCTCCTGACCTGCAACGATGGGACTTGTCTAGGGTCCTGTTGGCTGCACGGAAAGAAGCACTCTCCAGGTGAAGAAGCGTATCGGGTCGTACCCGCGTGTCCGCATCGAGGGCGGCGGCCGGGCGGTGGTCTCGCAGGCCGGGGGCGTGCTGCTGGTCGAGACCGTCCGCAAGACCGGCTTGGGCACCGCGATATCAGCGGCGCTGACGCCGTGGCGGAAGCCTCGGGCGGTGCACGATCCGGGCAAGATCCTGCTGGACGTGGCCCTGGCCATCGCGCTGGGTGGGGACTGCCTCGCGGATGTCGCCATGCTGCGGGCCGAGCCGGCCGTGTTCGGGCCGGTGGCCTCCGACCCGACGGTGTCCCGCCTCATCGACACCCTCGCAGCCTCCGGGGAGAAGGCCCTGCGGGCCATCCGTGCCGCGCGGGCTGAAGTCCGCCAGCAGGTCTGGCGGTTGGCCGGCCGGGAAGCGCCTGATGCGGGCGGGACGGTGACCGTGGACCTCGATGGGGTGCTGGTGATCGCGCACTCGGACAAGGAGGACGCCGCACCGACGTGGAAGCGAACCTACGGCCACCACCCACTGATGGGGTTCGTCGACCACGGGCCGGGCGGCACGGGTGAACCGGTCGCGGCTCTGCTCCGACCAGGCAACGCAGGCTCGAACACAGCCACCGACCACATCACCGCCGCCCAACTGGCCTTGGCTCAGCTGCCGAAGAAGTACCGGCGCGGGCGCCGGACGTTGATACGGACCGACTCCGCGGGCGGCACCCACGACTTCGTCGCCTGGCTCGCTCAGCGGGGACGGTGGCTGTCCTACTCGGTCGGCATGGTGATCACCGAGCAGGTCCACCAGCATGTGCTGAAGGTTCCGGCATCGGCCTGGACGGCGGCCGTCGAGGCCGACGGCGAGATCCGTGACGGCGCCTGGGTCGCTGAACTCACCGGCGATGTCCTGGACGGCTGGCCGCAGGGCATACGGCTGATTGTCAGGAAGGAACGACCGCACCCCGGGGCCCAGTTGAGGCTCACGGATGCGGACGGCATGCGGCTGACCTGCTTTGCCACCAACACCTTGGGCCGGCCGATCGCCGAGCTCGAGCTCCGCCACCGGCTGCGGGCGCGGGCCGAGGACCGCATCCGCGCCGCCCGGGCCACCGGCCTGCGCAACCTGCCCCTGCGCCGCACGGCCCAGAACCGGATCTGGCTGGAGATCGTGCAGATCGCTCTCGAGCTGCTGGCCTGGATGCCGATGCTCGCCCTGACTGGCAAGGCCAGGTGCTGGGAGCCCCGCCGACTACGGTTCCGCTTGTTCACCGCGGCCGGACAGTTCGTGACCACCGGCCGTCGGCGGATCCTCCGCCTGGCCCGGCACTGGCCCTGGACCGGTCACATCACCGCAGCCCTCGACCGGCTCACCCAACTACCCGACCCTGGCTGACCAGCGGATTCCCCGTCCCTTCGACAGCGGCTCAACACCCGGAGCAGTGGAATCCGGCGCACATCCCGAGGCGGCACTCGGGTCTTCGGCCTGCGCAACCTCAGTCCACGGCACGAAAACGGTCCACCGACTCCGTCGGCAGGGCTCCGTCAAGTTCCCCGGATGCGCGGGTGGTTGACGATCAGGGCTGGTAGAGGCGGGTAGCAGTGCAGGCACGGGGGTTCGTGATCATTGTGGTGACTAAGCCAGATGATCATGAGGATGTCCCGTGCCTGCCGTTGCATCTTCCCCTATCCCTGCCGTGCTGGAGAAGCTGGGTCCGCTGGATGCGG